>NZ_DBMAFI010000013.1:0-92994 GCF_057864385.1 Bilophila sp.
ACATCACTAGACGTGAAACGAGCTTTTATCTATTCATGATTTTCATTGAAAA
Source organism: Bilophila sp. (assembly GCF_057864385.1). Classification (NCBI taxonomy): domain Bacteria; kingdom Pseudomonadati; phylum Thermodesulfobacteriota; class Desulfovibrionia; order Desulfovibrionales; family Desulfovibrionaceae; genus Bilophila; species Bilophila sp. The sequence continues at coordinate 53 of NZ_DBMAFI010000013.1, forward strand.
AATCAGCAACCGTAAACTTAAACACAGCCAATGGAAAGGTATTGTTATGATGGCTGTGACATAGAAAAGGGTTGATGTTTTTTTCCTTGAAGTTCCAAAGGAATAACCAACAAAATGCCGTAGTCATGGATTACGTCAATGGGAAAGCTGGAGAAAAAGGCCGTATTTTTACCGTGCTGTAAAGATAAAAACTAAACTATAACAGTTAATTATTGTGTATTCTAGCCTGTTGAGGGCGCAAAGCAGCTGCAACAGTAAACCACCCGCCGGCTGGCGACTGTTGTTTTGTGAAGGCTTTGTTATAGTTTGTGGTTGTTTTATCTTCACAGTGCGGTGAAAATACGGCCTTTTTATCCGGTTTTCCCCTTGGCGGGAGCCACGGCTAAGGCGTATCCCTTTGGAACTTCAAGAGAAAAGCATCAACCATTTTCTATGACACAGCCTTTGTGAATGCCAAGAAATACAGCACCAACTGATTACTATGGCACAGCTTTCCTGAAAAGGGCTTCCCTTCTTCCAATGCCTTTTTCAAGCGAATACGGTTTCCCTGTGGGGTTCCGTGAAAGGGGTAGCCGTCCCAATAGGGCATCATGCTCTCCCGGCACATTCCAGCAAGATTTTTGCGGTATCATCGGGGCGGTGCAGATGGACGTTGTGCCCTGAGGCGATTTCAACGACGCGCCAGAGGGGGAGCCTGCGGGCACGTTCCACAGAGAGGGCGATGGGATGAAGTTTGACGGGCGTACAGGAAACATAGGTTACGGGAACGCCGTTGCCTTGGGGGACACGGACGTCGATGCGATCAAAATAGGGCTTGATGGGCTGCGGGGTCATGTGATCCTTGAACCATTCGCGCATGGCATCGATGGCGAAGTGCCCCGGAGCCGGGGCGGGGATGCTGATCCCGCCGTCATGCCGCGCCCGGAGGATGCGCTGTTCGGCTTCCTCATTCGGGATCAGATCCATCGCGCATTCGCCGGGCTTGGGAACCATTGCATCAAGATAGACGATGTGGCGCAGGCATTGCGGGATGCGTTCGGCTACCACCGTCAGGACAATGCCCGCGTAGCTATGCCCCACAAGCACAACGTCGCGCAGGTCATTGTATTTGATCAGGTTGACCACATCCATGACGTGGGTTTCCAGCGAGATCCGGTCGGAAAGGAGATGGGAGCGCTCGGCAAGCCCGGTGAGGCTCATGGGGAAAACCGTATGTCCGGCATGGCGGATCCTGTCCGCTACCGGCTTCCAGCACCACGCCCCGCACCATGAGCCGGGCACGAGGACAAAGGGCGGTTTCTGCCCTGAAAGTATCTCCGCGGTATCCATTGCTGACCTGCCTGTAGAAGTTCGTTTCGCCTTCAAGAAGATGTACCAAGAACGGAGCTGCGGTCAACTGGTTTTCCCTGAGAAGCGGGAGGGATGGCATATTGTCATCTCGCGGGGCTGATGTTATAGGTACCGGGCCGCGCTTACGCGCGGATTTTTTACGGCGTGTTCCTTTCCGGCCTCCTTCCGGCCACGTTTTTTTATAAGGTGGGGGTTCATGAATAGTACTATGTGTACGGCGTTGTTGACGTTGCTTTCCATGACGCTTTTCGCCGGCAACTCTGTGCTGTGCCGTTTGGCGCTGCTTGAGTACAAAATGGAGCCCGTGACCTATACGGCGGTTCGTCTCATTTCCGGCGCGTTGATGCTGTGGCTGATCATGGCCGTGCGCCACAAGAATATTTTCAAATCCGGGACGTGGCCCGGCGCGCTGTCCTTGTTTACCTATATGGCGTGCTTTTCGTGGGCTTATGTTGAGCTGCCCACCGCCGTGGGGACGCTGATCATCGCTGTGGCGGTGCAGACCACAATGATTGGTTTCGGATTTTTCTCTGGAGAACGCCCTAGCACCCAGCAGGGCATCGGTATCGGCATCGCGCTGGTCGGCCTTGTCTTTTTGCTGTTGCCGGGATTGACCGCACCGCCGCTTTTCAGTTCACTGATTATTTTCATATCCGGTGCGTCATGGGGCGTTTATTGCTTGTGCGGCAAAGGCGTGAGCGATCCCGCCGCGTCAACCGCGGGCAATTTCATGAAGGCCGTCCCCTTCACTTTGCTCATGATGCTTTGCCTGCCTTCGCAGGTGAGTTTCGATAATCCCGGTATGTGGTACGCGCTGGCGGCCGGTGCGCTGGCTTCCGCGGGCGGCTATGTGATTTGGTATATGGTCGTGGTTCGGTTTACGGTCACCGTTGCGGCTGTCGTCCAGTTGAGCGTCCCCGTGATCACCGCCATCGGCGGCGTATTGTTCGTCAACGAGCCTATTACGCTGCGCGTGGCCCTCAGTTCCGCAGCCATCCTTGGCGGTATTTTCTTTGCGACGGCCTTTCGGAAAGGGTAGGGATGTGAGGAAAAGGCTATGCCACGGCAAATGATTGTTTATTTCTTAAAATTTCAAATAGCTAACTAAAATATTTTATAGGGGTCACCACCGGAAACGGCAGAGAAAAACAGGGGATCTCCCTATCTGTGAAGATGGAACAACCACATCCCTGAAAGGCCTATTCTTCAAAGAAGAGCATCCGCGCGCGGATGCTCTTCTTTTTTCGTGAACGAAAACTCCCCGCTAAGTGGGGAGTTCCAAAAAGGCGATGCTTACACCTATCCTCAAAAAAGCTCTCCTTTGCTTAGAAAGAAGTAATTTTGACTTCTCATGAATAAGCAAAGGAGAGCAACAATGGAAGAGCAGAGTTTAGAGTATACTCGTTGGAATTGCAAATACCATATTGTTTTGCCCCCAAGTTCAGACGTAAGATAGTTTATGGCAAATACCGAAAAGAGATAGGTTCGATTTTACGAAAATTGTGCGAATATAAACGGATGAGATATTGAAAGCGAATGCGTGTGTTGATCATATACATATGTGTATCAAAATTCCTCCCCAATATAGTATTTCCCAAATCATGGGCTACTTGAAAGGAAAAAGCAGTTTGGTGATAGCAGCTTGGTGATATTCGAGCAGTTCTCTAATCTTAAGTATACGTTTGGGAATCGTCATTTCTGGTGCAAAGGCTATTTTGTCAGTACGGCAGGTGTGAATGAGACTACAATAATCAAGTATATCCGTGAACAGGAAACGCGCGACAAAATAGCCGATCAACATAGCCTGATAGAGTATGAAAACCCATTTATGGGTAGCTAGGAATAATGGCAGTAGTCAGGACATGCCTGCTTAAGCGGGCAGACAAGTACCGGGCCCTTATAGGGCCAAATCAAACCGCCCCTTGAAGGGGCGGACATGATTCCAAGGCTGTGTCATAGAAAACGGTTGATGCTTTACTTCTTGAAATTCCAAAGAAATAACCAATAAAATCCCCCAATCATGGAGCCCGCCAACGGAAAAATTGGATAAAAAGTATATATTTTCAGTATATTGATGAAACAAAACAACCATGTACTCTGACAAAGCCTTTTCCAATGGCAATACTGTCCACACCGGATAAAATCGTCATGAGGGATTCGATAAAGGCGAAAGTCTTGGGAGGGGAGAGGGTGGGGTTTGGGGAGGGAGAGGGGAACCTTTCTCCAGAAAGGTTCCCCTCTCCCTCCCCAACAGCTTTTTACCCCATGACCCGATAGCAGATAGCCGGGGCAAGGAGGAAATCGCTCTTGCGCATGGTTTCGATAGCCTTGCGGATGGCGGAAACCGGGGCTTCGTGGGTCATGAAGACGAGGGGAACGCCCGCTTCGCTCTGCCCCTTCTGGATCGCCTGCGCGATGCTGACGCCCTGATCGGAGAGCGCGCCGGAAAGGTCGCGCAGGACGCCGGGATCGTCCTTGACCATGAAACGCATGTAATAGGTGCTGGAGGCTTCTTCCGGGGGCAGGATGTCGGCTTGCGGGAGCACCTGCTTGACGAAGCCGGAGTTCAGCCTGTTGTTCCGGCGGGCGATGGAAATGAGATCCCCAAGCACTGCGCTGGCCGTGGGCAGGCTGCCCGCGCCGAGCCCGTGCAGGAAGAGGGAACCCACCGCGTTGCCTTCCACGCGCACGGCGTTGTACGCGCCGCCCACGCGGGCAAGGAGATAGGTGTGGTTCACCAGCGTCGGGAAGACGCCCGCTTCGAGCTTGCCGCCACGCATCCGGGCGCGGCCGAGCAGCTTGATGCGGTAGCCGAACTCGCGGGCAAAGTCGATGTCCATCTTGTCGAGGTTGCGGATGCCTTCGATGGGCATTTTCGTATAGGGGTAGTCCACGCCCCATGCAAGGCGGATAAGCAGCACGAGCTTATGCGCGGTATCGAACCCGTCGATGTCCAGCGTGGGATCGGCCTCGGCGTAGCCCTTTTCCTGCGCTTCGGCGAGGGCCGGGGCGAAGCTGACGCCCTTGCTGGTCATTTCCGAAAGGATATAGTTGCCGGTGCCGTTCAGGATGCCTTCGAGCGAAGTGATACGGTTCCCGGTGAGGCTTTCCTTCAGCGTCTGGACGATGGGGATGCCGCCCGCAACGCTGGCTTCATAGAGCAGGGTGGCGCCCTTTTCGTCGGCCAGCCGGAACAGGCTCTCGCCTTCTTCCGCGAGCAGGGCCTTGTTGGCGGTGACGACCTGTTTGCCGTTTGCAAGGCTGCGCGTAATGAGTTCCTTGGCCGTGTCGATGCCGCCCATCAGCTCAATGACCACGTCAATGTCGGGATCGTCGGCAAGGGCCATGGGATCGGCCGTCAGGCGCACGCCTTCCGGGAGATCGCGTTTACGGTTCGGATTGCGGACGGCGACGGCTTTCAGGTTGAAGCCGCAGCCGGATCGGGCACGGATTTCTTCGGCATTTTCGGACAGCAGGCGCACAAGGCCGCCGCCGACGGTTCCGAGTCCGGCCAGTCCTATATTCAGGGTCGTATTCATCAACAGATGTCCTTTGGGCTGAAGTACTCGCGGAAGGGACGGAAGTATCTGTCCGTAGCGTAAGGCCGTATCTATAGTAGGGAACGCCGCCGTCTGTAAAGGGAGGGGTTGTGGGAGGCATCCGCCTTTTCGATGATTTTTTAAAAATTCATTTTGAATTTCAACTAGCTGAAATACGTCTTTCATTGCAGAAGCGAATGTCTCGGCTGTGGGATGAAGATAAAAAAGTCATGCTCCGCTTGGGGGTTCGTCTCTGGACGCCGAAAACGAATCGTGTTTTGATGGCGGGAGTCACACGGAGGAAAGAACATTGAGCGGAAATACTTTCGGACGCCTTTTTCGTCTGACCACCTACGGCGAATCCCACGGCCCGGCGCTTGGCGGCGTGGTGGACGGTTGCCCGGCGGGCATCGCCCTCTCGGAGGAACTTCTCCAGAAGGAGCTCGACCGGCGGCGTCCCGGCGGCGGCACGGCCGGGACTACGCGCAAGGAGCCGGACGCCGTCCGGCTGCTGTCAGGCGTTTTTGAAGGCGTGACCACGGGGACGCCCATCGGATTCCAAATCGGGAACACCAACCAGCGTTCCGGCGATTACGGGCCGCTGGCGGCGGTTTGGCGTCCGGGGCACGCGGATATGACCTATGACGCCAAGTACGGCATGCGCGACTTCCGGGGCGGGGGGCGTTCCTCGGCCCGCGAAACCGCCGCCCGCGTGGCCGGCGGGGCCATTGCCCGCGCGCTGCTCGCGGCGCAGGGGATTTCGGTGCGTTCCTGCACGTTGGAAATCGGCGGCATGCCCGCCCCGGCGTTTACACCGGAAGACATGGCGTGCGCGGCGTCCCGCCCGTACTGCGCCCCGTGTGAGGCCGCCGTGGAGCCTTGGGAAGCGTTGGTCCGCACCGTGCGCGGCGAGGGCGACACGCTCGGCGGCATCGTCCGGGTGGAGGTGCTCGGCGTGCCCGCCGGTCTGGGCGAACCCGTGTTCGATAAGCTGGATGCCGTGCTGGCGCAGGCGCTTATGAGCGTAGGTGCGGTCAAGGGCGTGGAGATCGGCGACGGTTTCGCCGCGGCCCGCAGCCGGGGGAGCTTCAACAACGACGCCTACCGCCCGGCCGAGGCCGGATCGACGCCGGGCAATCCCGCCACCAACCATTGCGGCGGCATCCTCGGCGGCATTTCGACCGGCCAGCCGCTGGTGATGACCGTGGCGATCAAGCCCATCCCCTCCATCGCCAAGGAACAGCAAAGCGTGAACGCCGAAGGCAGCCCCGTATCCTTGCGTGTGGGCGGGCGGCACGACATCTGCGCCATCCCGCGCGTCAACCCCGTGCTTGAGGCGATGGCCGCCCTGACAGTGGCCGACGCCCTGCTGCTGCAGCGGCGGATGGGGTAGGGCATGACGCAGCTTTCTCTTTCATCCCTCAGCGAGACGGTGGAGTTGCAGGGTACGCTGGAGCGCGTGGTCTTCCATAATGAGGAAAACGGCTACACGGTGTTCCGGGTCAGGCCGGAAGGCAAGGACGAGGTGGATCTCGTCACCGTGGTCGGGCATATGGGCAGCCCGCAGGCGGGCGCATCCCTGCGCATCAAGGGCCGGTGGGTGAACAACGCCCGCTTCGGCAGGCAGGTGCAGATGGACTCCTTTGAAAGCCTGCTCCCCGCCACCGCCGAGGGCATCAAGCTGTATCTGGCCTCCGGGCTGATCAAGGGCATCGGCAAGAGCATCGCGGCGCGCATCGTCAAGGCGTTCGGTGAGGACACGCTCAGGATTTTCGATGAGGAACCGCAGCGCCTGCTGGAAATTTCCGGCATTACCCAGAAGAAGCTGGCAACCATCGTCGAGTGCTGGACCGAGCATCAGGGCGTGCGCAATCTGGTGCAGTTCCTCCAGCCGCACGACATCGGCGCATCCTTCGCCGTGCGCATCTACAAGCATTACGGCCCGCAGGCGCTGTCCATCGTGCAGGAAAACCCCTACCGGCTGGCGATGGACATCCGGGGCATCGGTTTCCTGACGGCGGATGCGCTGGCGGCCAAGCTGGGCTTCGGAAGCGAGCACCCTTTGCGGATTCAGGCGGGCACGCTGTATACGCTGATGAAGCAGATCGACGACGGGCACGTCTATTACCCCCGCCGGGCCTTGGTGGAACAGACCTGCTCCCAGCTCGGCATTGCGGAAGAGTTCGTCGAGGAGGCCGTGGACTGCCTCGCCCGTGAGGAACGGGTGGTGCTGGAGGAGCTCGACGACGAAATCGGCGTGTACCTGACCCGGTTCCATCATTACGAATCGAAGATTGCCTATTACCTGCGGCGCATCCTCGCCTCGCCGAAGTCGGTGCGGTTCCCCAAGGCCGACGAGGTGGTGGAGAAAGTCGTGTCCCGGCTCGGCATTACGCTGGCCGAGGAACAGCTTGAGGCCGTGCGCACGGCGGCGACGTCCAAGGTCATGGTGCTGACCGGCGGCCCCGGTACGGGCAAGACCACCATCCTGAACGCGATCATTCAGGTTTTCGCGGAAAACAAGGCCAAGATTTTGCTGGCCGCGCCCACGGGCCGGGCGGCGAAGCGTATGTCCGAGGCCATCGGCCGGGAAGCCCGCACCATCCACCGCCTGCTCGAATACACGCCCAAGGACGACGGGTTCGCCCGCAACGAGGATAACCCGCTGGCCTGCGGGCTGCTTGTGGTGGACGAGGCGTCCATGATGGACACCATGCTGGCGTACCATCTGCTCAAGGCGGCCCCGCTCGGCGCGACCATCGTGTTCGTGGGCGACGTGCATCAGCTCCCGTCCGTGGGGCCGGGCAATGTGCTTGGGGATCTCATCGCTTCCGGGGCCATGCCCGTGGTCGAGCTGGTGGAGGTCTTCCGGCAGGCTGCGGAAAGCGAAATCGTGTGCAACGCCCACCTGATCAACCGGGGCGAGCTTCCGCGCCTTGAATCCTCAAAGGATCGCCTCTCCGATTTCTATTTCATGCGGCAGGACGATCCCGATCGCGCGGCGGACATCATCGTGGATTTGGTCAAGAACCACATTCCCCGCCGTTTCCAGCTTGATCCTTTCGACGAAATCCAGGTGCTTTCGCCCATGCACAAGGGCACCGTGGGCGCGGCAAACCTCAACCTGCGGCTTCAGCAGGCGCTCAACCCCGAAGGGGAGGCCCTCCAGCGTGGGGAGCGGCTCTATCGGCTCGGCGACAAGGTCATGCAGATCCGCAATAACTACGAAAAAGATGTCTACAACGGCGACATCGGGCGGATTTCCAGCGTGGACGTGCAGGAAAAGTGCCTTGTTGTCCGGTATGACGACCGTTATGTCGGGTACGACTGGGAAGAGCTCGACGAAATAGTGGCGGCCTACGCGATTTCCATTCACAAATCACAAGGTTCGGAATATCCTGCCGTCGTCATTCCGCTGATGGCGCAGCACTATATGCTGTTGCAGCGGAACCTCATCTATACGGGGGTGACGCGGGGCAAGCGCCTCGTCGTGTTGGTGGGAGAGCCCCGCGCTTTGGCGATGGCCGTTAAAAACAACCGGATGCAGAAGCGGTATACGTGGCTGGCCCGACGTCTGGGGGCGGCCCCGGAAGCCGTCGGCTCGCAGACGGAGGGGGGACGTGCATGATGATTTCTGGTACCCGCAAGGGATGTTGGGGTGTGCCGCCGTATGAAAGGATCGGGGGGCGGGGCGTTGTCCCTGTCCCCGAAGCGGTGAAGGGGAGAAGCCTCCGCCTGATTGCGCTCGGCCTATTGCTGTGCTGCGCCCTTGCGCTTGGCGGCTGCGGCGGCGGGCGTAAGGGCGGGAGCCTGCCTCCGGCCGAGTCCGGCAGCTTTGAAGGCCCGAAGGGGAGCATTGCGGATCTGCGCCGGTTGCCGCAGGATCTGCTGGTCTATGCCCGGCAGGGCAGCCCGGACAAGCCCCTCATGTCGGCTGCGGAGCAGGCCCGGCAGGATGCCCGGTTCAACCGCCTGTTCTTTGGCCCGTGGGATGCCGTGCGCCCCTCCGTTTCCGCGTCTGAGGCGTTCGCCATTTTCGGCGGGCAAAAGAAGCGGGGCAAGGCGCGGGGATGGGCGGAAAACCTGTTGCCGTGGACGCAGGAGAACTGGGACAAGCTGACGGCGAACGCCGCACGGGATGCGTACCCGTCCCGGTTCGACAAGGCGATTACCGTGCGGCCCACGGTACTGCGTGAAGCGCCCACCCATAAGCCCCGGTTCGGGAACCCTGCCGAGGCCGGGGAAGGGTATCCCTTCGATATGTTCATGTACTCCACGCTTCCGGTGGGGATGCCGCTTCTTGTTGTGCATGCCTCCGCCGATGGCGCGTGGGTGTTCGTGGAGACGGGGCTGGTATCAGGCTGGGTTCCCACGGAGGATACGGCTGTGACGGATGCGCCGTTCCGCTCGCGCTACGAGAACGGGACGTATGCGGTCATCGTCCGTGACGGCGTCCCGCTGGTGGATGAGCTGGGCCGTTATGTCACCACGGGGAGCCTCGGAACCATGCTGCCCCTGTCCGGCGGATCGGGCTCCTCGCTGAGGCTGCTGGTTCCTGTCCGTGATCCGCAGGGCCGTGCCGTAGCCGTGCCCGTGCGGGTGTCCCCCTCCGACGCGGTGCGCAAGCCCATCCCCCTGACGGCAAAGGCGGCGGCCGAGATCGGCAACCGCATGATGGGGCAGCCCTACGGCTGGGGCGGATATCTGTTCAATCGGGACTGTTCGCTGGCGATGAGGGATCTTTTCGTCCCTTTTGGGGTATGGCTGCCACGCAACTCATCGGCGCAGGCCAAGGCTTGGCAGTACATCAGCTTTGTGAAGGCGTCTCCCACGGGTAAGGAAGGCATCATCAAGGATGAAGGGGTGCCGTTTGCTACGCTGCTCTGGCTGCGCGGGCACATTACATTATATATAGGGACGTACAAGGGCGAACCCGTCATGTTCCACAACATCTGGGGCCTCCGTACCAATGACGGGAGCGGCGAAGGCCGCCACATCATCGGGCGGGCCGTGGTCACTTCCCTCCAGCCCGGAGCCGAGCTTCCCAACGTCCGCCGCGAAAACCTGATTCTTTCGCGGCTTCAGGGGATGAGCGTCCTGCGGTATGAGTGAGGATTGGGGGACGTAGTGGAGAAAGCCGCCCGAAGAGGGGAGCCTCGCACGGCAGATCTTCCTTACGGCATTTCTTGAGGAGGCAGCTTGTTTTTGGGGCTTAGTTCCTTGCTTTGAGGCAGGGTACGCTGTTTTGGCCGCATCAGTTGCCGCAGCAGGCCGTTTCCTTTGAATTTCCCTTATACACCTTTGTTTAGGCGGAGTGGACATGAGCAAGCATACTGTGATTTGTGGAAGCCCCGCCGTTCGCCAACTTTTCCGACGCCGAGATGCGCCGCCTGCTTGATGACGAACGTCTGGAAGTGCTGGACTGGCGCGGAAAGCGCGTGGACGCGCCCGGCTTCGTTGAAGCGCTTGCCGCCGACATCGCCGTCACCGGCAACAGCCTGGCCATCACCGACGGGCTGCTGGAAAAGCTGTCCAACCTCAAGCTGATTGCCAAGCTCGGCACCGGGCTGGACATGATCGACATCCCCGCCGTGCTCCGGCGCGGCATCCTGCTTTGCAACACGCCCGGCGCGAACAGCGTGGCCGGGGCGATGTCCTCGTAGGTGAGCACGCCGTTGAGATCGGTGATCACAGGGACAATCTCGGTCTCCGGGCAGACGTTGTTCATGTCCTTGACCAGCGTGGGGACGATGTGCCGGTACAGGTGGCTGATGAAGAAATACAGCCTGTCTACCTTGAAGCCGTGGATACGCAGCAGCTCCAGCAAGGGGCGCCAGCGGTCTTTCCGATCTTCGCCGGTGTACATATCTAGATGGGAAACCGTGCTGAATACGATGAAACGCATGTGCCCTCCCGCCCGGATACGGAGTTTCCCCTTTGGTTACCAGCACGCGGGCGTGCTGTCCATCCCTTTGGTATTCAAGGCGGATATGAATTCGGGATCAAAGATGTCCCGTCTGATCGGAATGGAAACGGCAATACGCTGGCGTCCATACGTTCCCCAAACGGAGAAGCGCCCTCCACCCCAACGGGGCCGAAGGCGCATGTTCCTCATAAGGCGTTTTGCCGCAGGCTGCGCGGTACGGCAACCCTACATAACCCCGGCAAGGGCTTTAAGGAGGCGTTCGGCATCGTCGGCCTTGGGGGAAGTGGGCAGGGGCATGAGGATGCCGAGCCCTTCCGTGGCTTCGTGGAATTCGTCGGGGTCCATGTCGCTGACGACGGCGGTATGGACGCTGGCGTTGATCATCATGATGTCGATGACGGCCTGACGGAGGGCCTTCCCTTCAAGCCCAAGATCGAGGATGGCGAGGACGGGCGGCGTGTCGCGGATGATCGGCGTGGCGTCTTCAAGCGATGCGGCCTGTTGGAGCGTATTGCCCCCGCGCTGAAACACCGGCAGGCATTCGTTCCAGGCTTCGGGGCGAGGCGTGACGAGCAGCAGTTCCATAATGTTTCCTCATGCAATGCAATAAAATGGTAAGATGGCGTCTTTTCTTCGATTTTCAAGAAAACTGCGGACAGGGATTCGATAGGAGCGAAAGCCTTTGGAGAAGGTGGGTGAGGAGCGAGACGCTCCGGCAGTTTGGAGAGGGCGGGAGAAGCTTTTCCAGAAAGGTTTTCCCGTCCCCTCCAATTCCCAATGCCTTAGGGCCTGTTCACGCGAACAGAGGATAAACATCATTTTTACAAATCGTTATCCTCGTATTTGGGCGATGCTGCATTTTTCTTCAACGCTCTTCAATCATGGGAAAAATGCAGCATAGTGTGAACATTCCCTAGGTTGTATCGTTACTTAGATATAATTTATTGAAATTATTTAACTATCTTTCAAATTACGAAAAGATTGTTTTTAATGATTTCAAATGGTTATATATAAAGCAATGACACAGCCTAGTGATTCCCGCCGCCGCAGGTGAATTCGGTGGAGAAGGCGGGGAGCTTGCCTTCGAGGAACGCCTGCACCGCCAAGCCGACGGTGGGATAATTGCCCGCATAGTAGACGGAAACGCCAGCCTGCTGGAAGCCCATGAGCGGACGCATGCCCATGCCGCCGGCGAGGAGCGCGGTTACGCCGTGGGAGGCGAGATGCTGCACGGGGGCGAGGCAGCCGCCCTGCTGGTGGGGCACGTTGGGCAGGGTGCCCACGGATTTGATCGCGCCGTCCTCGATCTGCACGATGGTGTAGATGTCGCAGTGGCCGAAATGCATACCCATACCGGCTTCAAGGCCACCGGGAAGTGCGGAAGGGATAGCGAGAGTAGACGTGCTCATTGGATTGACTCCTGTTGGTTAAAGTATTGGCAAACGCCGCTGCCGCAGGGCGGATCAGCCGCGCTTTCGAGGTGCGTAAGCCAGTTCGCGGATACGGCCCCAGATGGCGGAGAGCGTGGACGCGAGCGGCGAATCCGTCTCGGTCAGCGCCTTGCGCCGGATCATGGCTCCCGTTACCGCCGGATCAAAGGGCAGGGCCCCCACGACGGTGTAGCCCCTGTCGTCGGCAAGCCGGGTGATGGCCTGCACTTCCTCATGGTTGAGATCCGCTTTGTTGATGAGGACCGCGACCGGGATGCGGAAGTGGTCGCACAGGGCCGCGACGCGCTCGAAGTCGTGACGGCCCGAAGGCGTGGGCTCCACCACAGCCACGGCGAGGTTCGCCCCGGAGAGCGAGCTGATGACCGGGCATCCCACGCCCGGCGAGCCGTCGCAAATGACGAGATCAAGCCCTTGCCGTTTGGCGAGCTCACGGGCCTGCTGTTTGAGCAGGGTCACGAGCCGCCCGGAATTTTCCTGCCCTGGGTAGAGCTGCGCGTGGACGAACGGGCCGAAGCGCGTGTCGCTGAGATACCACTCGCCGCACTCCTTTTCGGGGAAGGCGATGGCCTTGGCCGGGCACAGCGCCACACACACGCCGCACCCCTCACAGCGCAGGGGATCGATGCCGTAGACATCGCCGTCCTTTTTCACCGCATCAAAACGGCAGTGCTCGAAACAGATCCCGCAACGGCGGCAGGCATCCCTGTCGATGACGGCTTCGTTGCCGGAGACGAACGCTTCGCGGGTGTGGACCTGCGGATCAAGCAGGATGTGCATGTCGGGAGCGTCCACGTCGAGATCGCAGACGACCTTGTTTTGGGACAGATGGGCAAGGCTTGCGCAGACGGACGTTTTGCCCGTGCCGCCCTTGCCGCTGATGACGACGATCTCACGCATGGCAGGCTCCTTCGGCGAACGTCAGCACGGCATCGCGCAGGGATTCAAACCGCGCCCGCCATTCCGGCGAGGCTGCCGCAATGAGGCGTCCCTTCGCATACGTTTCGGCGGCGGCGCGATCAAAGGGCAGCTCGCCGAGCAAAGGCAGGCCCCGTTCCGCGCAATACGCGCGCAGCGCGCCGTCCCCCTCGGCATTGCCCGGCATGGCGGCCCGGTTCATGATCACGGCCACGGGCTTGCCGATCTGCCGGAAAGCCTGATGCGCCAGCCGGAAATCGTGGAACCCGAACGGCGTCGGCTCGGCCACCAGCAGGACGGCATCGGCGTCGAGGCCCACGGTCATGGCGGGACAGCTTACGCCGGGGGGCGAATCGATGAGTGCGTCGGCGGGGATCGCCGTGAGCATCAGATCCAGTTTTTTGCGCAGGGCGCGCAGGAGCGGCGGGGTCATGGCTTCCCCGATGCGGGAGCGGCCCATGAGGAAGCGTCCCCGGCCTTCCAGCACAGTCCCCTGTTCCAGCGCGCCGAGTTCACGGCTGCCCGGCGTAAGGGCTTGGGAGGGGCAAACGGCGAAACAGCCGCCGCAGCCGTGGCACATATCCGTAAAGATCGTGAGGCGCGAGGCGAACTGGGCGATGGCCTTGTAGCGGCAGATGGTGCGGCAGGCCCCGCACAGGGTACAGCGTTCGGGATCGAGGACGGGGACTTCCAGCCCCACGGTCTCCGATTTTTCCACGGCGGGGGGCAGGAACAGGTGCAGGTTCGGGGCCTCCACGTCCGTGTCCACGGCGACGAAGGGGCGGGCCCATACCGACGCGAGCGAGGCCGTAACCGTGGTTTTGCCCGCGCCGCCCTTGCCGCTGGCGATGGCGATACGCATGGCGGGCCTACTTGTTGGGCGCGTCGGCAAAGGGCGCGTCCCCGCTCTTGAATTTTTCCACGGCCTCACGGACGGTCATGCCGTCCAGATCCTGACAGACCTTGATTCCGGCGGCCTTGAGCGCCTCAAAAGCCTTGGGGCCGACGTAGCCGCTGAGAACCACATCCACGCCCGCGGCGGACATGCGTTCGGCGGTTTCAATGCCCGCGCCCTGCGCCATAGTCTGGGAGGCCCCGTTGTCGAGGTAAGAGGTTTCCATCGTTTCGGGAACCACGATGACGAAGCCGCCCGCGCGTCCGAAACGCGGATCCACCATATCGTCGAGCGAAGGGCCTTCGCTGGAAACGGCAACTTTCTGCATGTGAAACTCCTTGTGAGGCGTATCCGCCTCGGCTTGTGTCGGCAGGACGGCGTAAGTCCCGCCTTCAATGCACAGGGCCCGTCCGTTGACGAGCGCATCGGCTACGGCTCGGCGGGCTTCGGCCAGCGTACGGCCGAAGGTGTGGCGTGAAATACGCATCCGTTCGGCGCCTTCCCCTGTGGTGAGCCCTTCCAGATCGGCAAGGCGCAAGGCTTCCAGGCCTTCCACGGTCAATAGCGTTTCCGTGAGTTCGGTCATGGGTATCCCGCGCGGCTTAAAATACGTCACGTGGGGCTTGCGTTCGACGTAGCGACAATTTTTGGGCCTTGCCATGTGCATCTCCAAATAATGTTCAAATGAGCATAACTCAGAAAAAGGCCGTGTCAAGAAAAAGCCGTGGGGAAATCCTAAAAAAAGAGCCTGCCCCATTTTTTTGATGAAAGCGGAACCCTGACGGCAGGCCCCGAAAAGCGGCTTTTCAGGAAGGGATCAAGGTCTTCCATGCCGTAACGCTTGGCAATGCGCGGTCGTTACTGTTGCAAGGAGCAATGCCCGGCGGAGATCCGGGTAAGGTTCTGCTATGGAAAGGGAAAACATCAGCGTGGATATTATCGCCGTGCACGGACATGGGCATGTCGTTGTGATCAGCGGCATGGTTTTCGAGCTGGAGCCCGGCATGTCCGATCCGGCTATCCGCAAGATCGAGTGGGCGGCTGGGCAAGGGGCATTTGTTGGGAAGATGGCCGGGAAAATACGGTATTCGGGAACGATGGCTACGAAGTGCATATCGCCCCGTCGGTTAAGGCGGTCGGTGAGGAGCAGAGGCGGGTCGAGGACAATGTGGCCATCCTTGACGCCGAACACCGCCAGAAGGCCTGTGCCACGGTTAGGCGGCGGGCCAGTTTGTTGGTCCAGATCCGCGAAGTCGAGAAAAAATGGCCCATTCCACGCAAGCGATCCTTGCGGCGCAGCCCGTCGGAAAAAAACGATAGCGAAGACATGCACCATTTCCTTTGGCTGTGTCCTAGGTCGTGTCGTCAGTTAGATATAATCTATTGAAACTATGTAACTATTTTTTAGTAGCAAAAATATTATTTTAATTATTTCAAATGATTATATATAACATGACGACACGGCCTAGAAATTGGTTGATGCTTTTTTCCTTGAAGTTCCAAAGGAATAACCAACCAAATGCGTCAGCCATAGTCCCGCCAAGGGGAAAACTGGAGAAAAAGTCTGTCTTTTCACCGTGCTGTGGAGATGAAGCAACCACATGCCATGACAGAGCCTTTCCAGCTTTTCATTGACGGGTTCCATGCCGGAAGCATTTTATTGGCCGTTTACTTGGAACCTCAAGAAAGAAAAAACAACTGCTTACTGTTGTATCAGGGCCGTTGCTTTCAGACGGCCCGGCTCAACGCCGGTTCCACGGCATGCGCGAAAGCAGCACGCCGAGGCCGCAGAACCCGGAAACCCCGGCGAAGATGAGCCCCGCACCGACAAAGGCGGACAGCCAGAAAAACGGATGCCAGAAGGCGCTGCCGATGACGCCGATGAGCACCAAGGAACCGGCCGCGATCTGAATCTGGCGGAACAGCGGGATGGTTGAGGAGATATGCTCCACGGGAAGCCCCGCCTTCCCCCATCCGGAGATGCCGCCATCAAGGAGGTAGGCTTGCACGCCCCCGGCGAGGCGTTCCAGCAGATCGGAAGCGTTGGCGGTACGGTTGCCCGAATGGCAGAAGAAGACGATGGGCTTGTCCGGGGCGTCGGCGTCCTTCAGGGGATGCCTGGCGATGATCGAGAGCGGGATCAGCCGGGAACCCGGCACGAACTCTTGAGCATACTCGTTGGTTTCGCGGATGTCGACAAGCCTGACCTCGCCTTTGGAAAAACGCTCGAAGGCTTCTTGTGGGGATATGGCTGGAAGCATGGGGACTCCTTTGCCGCATTTGTATAGGGCGGCTGGTTTTGGGGTGTTTTTCCATAGCATACTACGCCATAAAAGCGTACGGCACTAGAGAGGGCGGAGCACGGCGAACCGTCCCCCCGGCCCCGCACAATGGGGGAAACAGGCCCTACAGGGCCGAAAAAAGGATGAAATGGCCCTGTTTCTTGCCTCAATCCCATCGGCGTGATATTCACGGGCCTTCTTTTCACGGCTGCCTTTCCGGGGCATGCCTTTATTTTATCGGAGCTGATTATGGCGGAAACCTCTCGCGATCTGTTTGCTTCACGCCTTGGCATGCTGGCGGCCACGCTCGGATCGTCGGTCGGGCTGGGCAATATCTGGAAATTCCCCGCTTTGACGGGCGAGCACGGCGGCGCTTCGTTCCTCCTCGTGTATATCCTGTCCACACTGGTTGTGGGGCTTCCGCTCATGATTGCGGAACTGCTCATCGGCCGTTCGACGCGCTCCAATGCGTATCAGGCTTTCAAGGCGCTCTCCTCAAACCGGTTTTGGTGGATCATCGGCGGGCTGGGCATTGCCGGTGCGGTGACGATCCTGAGTTTTTATTCGGATGTGGCGGGCTGGGTGTTCGCCTATATCCCCAAGGGCATTACCGGGAGCGTACACACGCAGGATCCCGCCGTGGCCAAGGAAGCTTTTTCGTCCCTGCTTGCCTGCCCGTGGAAGTCGTTGTTCTGGCAGTGGCTGGTGCTCGGCCTGACGGCTTCGGTTATCCTGCGGGGGGCGTCCGGCGGCATTGAAAAAGCCACCCGTATCCTGATCCCGCTTTTGTTCATCCTGCTTGTGGTGGTCTGCATACGCAGCCTGACCTTGCCCAATGCGATGGAGGGCCTGAAGTTCCTGTTCATGCCGGATTTCTCGCGTATCGACGGCTCTGTGGTGCTCATGGCGATGGGGCTGGCCTTCTTCAAAATGTCCATCGGGTTCGGCTGCATGATCACATACGGGAGCTACTTCCGTTCGGATACGCATGTGCCGTTCCTTGCCGTCCGCGTGATGATCTGTGATCTGCTGGTGTCCATTCTGGCAGGCATCGCCGTATTCCCCGCCGTGTTCAGCTTTGGCTTTGAACCCACGGCCGGGACAAGCCTGCTGTTCCTGACCATCCCCGCCGTATTCGCATCCATGCCCGGCGGGCAGCTTTTCACCGCACTGTTTTTTATTCTCTCCGCCGTGGCCTCGATGGGTGCGATGCTGTCCCTGCTTGAAGTGTCGGTAGCATGGCTCTCCGAGACATTCCGCATTTCCCGGCCTCGGGCGACCGTGCTCATGACCCTTGCGCTGATCCTGCTCGGCGCGCCAGCGACCCTGTCCACCAGCGTGCTGTCGGGCTTTACCGTATTCGGGATGTCCCTGTTCGATCTGTACGATTTCCTGTCTTCAAACCTGATGCTGCCGCTGGACGGCCTGCTCCTGAGCTTGTTCGTCGGGTATGTCTGGAACCGCAGCGACGCGCTGGATGCCCTGACCAACGGCGGGACGCTGCACAACCTCGCCTGCGCCAAGGCGATCCTGTTCCTGTGCCGCTATGTCACTCCGGTTCTTATCGTCATTATCCTGTTGAACGGATTAAAGGTGCTCTAGGGCGTGTTCACGCTATGCTGGATTTTTCCCATGATTGAAGAGGGGTGAAGAAAAATGCAGCACCGCTGAAATGAGGGTAACCATGTGTAAAAAGGATGTTTATTCTCTGTTTGCGTGAACAGGCCCTAGGACGGATACGTTTTGGGCCTGCAAGGAGGCACTTGTGGAGGGGGCGGAAAAGCCCCCTTTTCCTAGTTTATATCGTCAATTATATAACATATTGAAATTATTATGATACTTTCAGGTTGTAAAAATATTATTTCAGTAATTTCAAATAATTATATGTTAAATGACGATACAGCCTAAGAGGTTTGCCAAGTAGGGGACGGACGGGCACGTTTTATTGTTGACTGCGCAAGGTTGGTATACGCTTGCAGCGAAGACGGCGCCCTGGTTGCAGCCGTTTCCTGTTTTATGGCACTCTGTTGAAGGCGGCTTCAACGGCATCCCGGACAAAGGAAGGTTTTTTTAAGGGAGGGCGACAGGCGGCCGTTTCCGAACGCGCAAGGGGCCGTGTGCGTGAAGGAGGAAGGAGGCCGGTTCCCTTCGATAAGGAGAACGGCTGGAAGCGCCCCGCCATCGCCGCCGGGTTCGAGCCGGTTTCCTTCAGACAAGGAGAAAGGTATGAAATGTCTGTTATGCGACATCAACCCGGCTATGCGTGATGCGTGGGAAAAGGAACTGGAGCGGCGGCCCCGGCTGGCGGCGCTGTGTTCGGTTGCGGCGGGAAGCATTACGGGCTTGCAGGTGGACGCGGTCGTGTCCCCGGCGAACTCGTTCGGGTTTATGCGCGGCGGGGTGGACGGCGTCTATACCCGCGTGTTCGGGGAAGGCGTGGAAAGCCGGCTGCGGGCAATCATCCGCACGCTTCCCGCGAAGGAATTGCCGGTCGGGGAAGCCCTCATCGTGCCCACCGGACATGCGGGCATCCCGTGGCTGATCTCCGCGCCGACCATGCGCAGGCCTTCCGTGCTTCATGACGGCGATCCCGTGATGCGTTCGGCACGTGCCGCAATGCGGGCGGGGCTGGGACAATCATTTGCGTCCGTGGCTTTTCCGGGCATGGGTACGGGAACGGGCCGCCTGCCATTCGATGTGGCTGCGGAGGCCATGTTTGACGGCATGGAAGAGGCGCTTTTCTCCTCACGCTGGGGATAGCCGAAAGGCGTCTCCTTCTGGGAACAAGAGGGCGTAATGCCTGTTTGGTGAAACGGACAGCAAGGAGTGTATTTATGGAAAAGAATATCCTGTGTATCCTGAGCAGCCCGCGACAGAACAGCAATTCGGGGCTGCTGGCCGAGGCCGTGCTCGAAGGTGCCGCCGAACACGGCGGCAGGGCCGAAGTCATCCGGCTTGTGGAGCGGAACATCAATCCCTGTCATGGCTGTTTCGCCTGTACCCGTTCCGATAGGGGATGCGTGCAGCACGACGGCATGACGGAGCTGTACCCTCTGATCGCTTCCGCCGATGTGCTGGTGATGGCTACCCCTATCTATTATTTCAATATGTCCGGGCAGCTTAAGACGTTTATCGACCGCTGCGCCGCCGTGGACGTCGGGGGCGGCAAACGCGGCTTGCGCGGCAAGAAGCTGGCGGTGACGATGGCCTATGAAGGCGAAGATCCCTTTGATTCCGGCTGTATCAACGCCATTCGCTGCTTTCAGGATATCTGCCGCTATACGGGCATGGAACTGAAAGGGCAGGTATACGGAACCGCCCTTGAGCCCGGCGCGATCCTCGCCAACAAGAAACTTCTTGATGAGGCCCGTGAGCTGGGGCGTACCCTTTTGTCCTAAGAATCAGGAAGCCCTTTGAGCTGGGGTGCCCCCTTTCGTCTTGGCAGCTAAGAAGCCTTTTTATATGGCTGTGTTATGGAAAATGGTTGATGCTTTTTTCCTTGAAGCTCCAAAGGGATAACCGGAAAATGCCTTAGCCGTGGATCCCGCCAAGGGGAAAACTGGAAAAAAGCTCTATTTTTCAACGCACTGTGGAGATGAAACAGCCACATACTCTAACAGAACCTTTTTATATCTGGATGGCAGCCGATCAGGAACGCTTTGGGAACATGCTGAAAGCACGCCGAGCCGTTCAGCCGGGAGGCTGAAGCCGATGGCTTTGAAAGGGGCTTTGAACCGTTTGATTCGGGGATGGGCCGCTCCATGGAAAAAACGTCGGGAAAGCTTCCCGGCGTTTTGTTTTGGCGCTGTCATGGCATATGGTTGTTTTATCTCCACAGTATGGCGAAAATACAGACGTTTTCTCCAGCTTTCCCATCGATGGGCTCCATACTTGGGACAAGTTACTGGTTATTCCATGATGGGGCCTTCAAGAATCACCGGCAACCGATTGCCGGCGTCAGGAAAGGGGGTATTGGCTGGGGAGGAAGGGTGCCCCTTCATCGGAAGGGGCCCTTCCTCCGCCACTATGGATTTCTCCTATCCTTCCCCTCTTATGCCGCTACTTTTTCGCATGGCACGGGTTACAGCCCTTGAACTTTTCCTTCAGCGCGGGGTTTTCCGCCACGGCCTTCTGATGGCAGCCCATACAGGACTTTTCGGACTTCTTGTTGTGGATCATGAAGTAATAGCCGTGCTCGCTCTTGTCCTTTTTGTCCATGCTGTCGTGGCAGCCCTTGACGGCACAGCCGACATAGATGTTGCCGTCCGCGGCCTTATGGTGACAGAATGCGCAGTCCGTCTTGGCGTGGGCGCTGTGGGTGAAGACAACCTGTTTCTTCTCGTTGCCCGAATTGTTCATGGTTATGGGCTTTTCGATCTGCGCCTTCTGTTCGGGCGTGGGATCGGCAGCCAAGGCCGGGATGCAGAGGCCAGCGGCGGCCAGCGCACAGAGAATGAGTCTTTTCACGGTATCCTCCAATGGGGTTTCAGACGATCCGGCTTTTATCCGGCGCGTCCGTTTGGGAACACGGGTTACTTCGCCAGAATGCGCGGCATGGTGACGGTGAAGGTGCTGCCTTCGCCCTTGGCGGAGGCCACTTCAATCCTGCCGCCGTGCTGCATGACCACTTGGCGGGCGACATACAGGCCGATGCCCGTACCGCCCTTGCCCTTTGAGGAGAAGAACAGGGTGAACAGCTTGGCACGGGTTTCCTCGGTCATGCCGATGCCGTTGTCTTCGATGCGTATTTCCACGGCGTCGGGAAGCCCCTTGACGCTGACACGCACGGAGTGTTCCTTTTTGGAACCGTCGGTGCGGCAGGCGTCCACGGCGTTTTCAAGCAGGTTGACCAGCGCGGCGCTGAGGGCGGAGGCGTCGGCCTCGAAGGTGCCGGGATCGCCGTCGGCCTCCAGCGTCATGGCGACGCCCGCTTCGGCGGCCTTGTCCGAAACTGTGGAAACAACGGAACGCATGAACTCCTCCGCGACCAGAATGTTCCAGTCGAGCTTGCGTTCCTTGGCGAAATAGAGGATGTCGAGCACCATTTTGCGCAGGCGGGCCACAAGCTGGCGCATGTCCTTGAGGGAATCGCGGGTTCGGGCCTCGTCGCCCTTGTCGATGCCGGAGCCGAGGCGGTAGACGCTGCCGTCCAGCGCGGTGAGCATGCCCTTGATGCCGTGGGCGGTGGAGCCCATGAGCAGGCCGAGGGAGGCCAGCCTATCCTGCAGTTGGCGCAGTTCCGTGATGTCCGTGGCCATTTCGATGCATTCGGTGATGTTGCCCGATGTGTCGCGCAAAGGCGCGGTCCAGACGAGCACGTTGACCGGGCGGCCTTCGTGGTCGATGACCACCTTTTCCGTATGGCAGGGCTTGCCGTCCTGAAAGGAGCGCTGCACCGGGCACTCGTCGCAGGGAACGGATGAACCGGCGAACAGCTCGTAACAGCGCTTGCCGCTCTGCATGCCGAAGGTATGGCGGAAGGCGCGGTTGGCTTCAAGCACCTGCAAATCGCGGCTCACCACGGAGACGTAGCAGGGGCTTTCCTCAAACAACTGGCGGAAGCGTTCGCGGGTGACGCGCAGCTCCTCGCGCAGGCGGCGGCTTTCCTGCTCGTCCACGCTCAGTTCGAGCACAAGTTCCACTTCGCCTTCATTATTGAGGATCGGCGCCGTATGCACCAGCACGGGGATTTCCTTGCCGTTCTTGTCGCGCAGGATCTGCTCGCTGCGCGCGCCGCGGCCCTCCACAATGGCCCGCTCCACGGGGAACATGGCCTCGTTGCTGTGCAGGACATAGGGTTCCCAGCTCGGATGCCCCACGAGGTTGCCGAGGCGTTCGCGGTAGAGATCGTTGACGGCGAGGATTTCCATAAATCGGTCGTGCATGGCGATGAAGCAGGGCAGCTCGTTGAAGGCTTGCTGTTCCCCGCTCATGGACGAGCCGAGGGTGTGCAGCCCGAAGGCGAAGCCGTCCACGACCTGCCGGGCGGCGAGCTGGCGCTCCGCCTCCACGAGCTGCGCGGACTTCTCGTTGATCATCTTTTCGAGGTTCGACGTGTATTCCTTGAGCTTGTTGCGCATGCCGATGCGCTCAAGGGCGCGCTTCAGGGAAATGTGCAGCAGATCGTCGTCGATGGGCTTGGTGATGAAGTCGGATGCTTCCAGCTTGAGCCCTTGAATCGCCATTTCCAGATCCGCATGTCCTGATATGAGGATGACTTCGGTTTCCGGCGCGAGGATTTTGATGTGCTTCAGGAGCTCCAGCCCGTTCATACCGGGCATCCTGATGTCGGTGATTACGATGGGGATGGGCCGTTCCGCAAAAAGTTGCAGCGCCTCCTCCCCTGAGGCCACAGTGATGACGTTATACCCGGCGTCGCGGAGCGAAAGACCCATGACGGTACGGATGCCCTGTTCGTCGTCGACGAGGAGAATGGTTTCTTTCATGAGCCCTCCCTGAAGTGATGCGCCTCGGCGTCAGTGGGGCGTCCCCTGCGCAGCGGCAGCACGATGCGGAACAGCGCCCCGCCGTCGGGCAGGTTCTCCCACAGGAGCCGCCCGCCCATTTCCAAAAGCGCCTTGCGCGTTCCGAGCAGTCCAAACCCTGTACCATCTTTTTTGGTCGTAAACAAACCGTCCCGGAGACGTTCGGCGGCTTCCGCGCTCAGCCCCGTGCCGTTATCCCGCACATCGTAGATGAGGGCGTCGGGCGTGCGGGCGATCCCGACCCGGACTTCGGCGGGGCGGGCGCGCAGCCCCGGCGCGGGGAATGCCTCCAGCGCGTTGCCCACCAGATTGAACAGGCAGCCTTCAAGGCGTTCGGCGTCCAGAGCGATGGGGCCTGAACCGGCGGCATCCTGAAGCTGGATCGCTATGCCCAGACTGGCGGCCCTGCCTTCCAAGCGCTTGGCCACATGGCGCACGGGCTGCACCGGGTCCACCGGGCATTCACGCAGTTCCGTCTGCTGCCCGATACGCAGCAGGTGCAGGAGCTTGTCGCGCACCCGCGAAATGTCTTCCTCCAACATGGCCCAGCCGTCGTCGAGGTATTCCCGGTTCCCGGATTCCATCCCCTGTTTGAGGACGAAGAGGCTCCCTTCGAGCGCCGCCGCGAGGTTTTTGATGGTGTGGGCCATGCAGGCCACGGTTTCGCCCACGACGGCGACCCGGTGGGCTTCCAGCAGTTCCCGCGTGCGCGAGGCGGCGAGCTCCTCCAGATGTTCGGTGTGGCGGCGGATCTGTTCGCGCAGGGAGTATTGTTCGGCGGCGCGTTTCAGCGCATGTTCCAGCAGATCTTCGTTGACGGGTTTGGCGATGAAGTCCGCCGCGCCGAGGCGCAGGCATTCGACGGCGTTGTCCATGTCGCCGTGCCCGGTGATCATGATCACCTGCGTGTCGGGAGCCTGCTTCCGTACCCGTTCGAGCAGGGCCAGCCCGTCCATGCCCGGCATGCGGATGTCGGTGACCACGATGGGGAAAGGGTGGGCGGCGAACGCTTCCAGCGCTTCGCGGGCGCTCTCGGCGGTGTGGGCGTCATAGCCGAAATCCTTGATCAGGGCCCCAAGGACATGGCGGATGCCGGGTTCGTCATCGACGAGCAAAACGTGAATGGGAGCGTCCATACATATCCTTGCGTCAAGAAAGCTGTTCCGGTTGTGGGGCGGAAACGCCCCCGGCCCTGTCCCCATCGGTGGGCGCGCTTGAGGCGGGCTCCCCGCGCCGGGTAATGGGGAAACGGATTTCAAAGAGCGCCCCGCCTTCGCCGCGGTTCCGGGCGGAGATGGAACCGCCGAAATCCTTGACCAGCCCGTAAATGATGGAAAGGCCGAGGCCGGTTCCCTTGCCGACTGGCTTGGTGGTGAAGAACGGCTCGAAAATTTTGTTCAACAGATGTGCGGGAATGCCTGTCCCGGTATCCCAGACGGACAGCAGCACTGTGTTGCCGTCCATAGCCGTGGAAACGCCGATGACGGCGGGCGGTTCGGGCGCGTTTTTGACCCGTTCCTCCACGGCGTCCCGGGCGTTGAGGATGAGGTTGACGATCACCTGCTCCAGGCGGTTGGGGATGGCGAGGATGGGCGGCAGGGCCGGGGCGAGCGAGGTTTCCAGCGTGATGCCGTGCACCACGAGCTGGCGGCCGAACAGCTCGCAGGCCTGCCCCACGACGCCGTTGATGTCCGTATCCAGCAGCGTAAGATCGGATTTGCGGCCGAAGGCGCGCATGTGGTTGATGATGTCGCTGGCGCGGTCGACCTGCCCGCTGATTTCCACGGACAGCTCGGAGAGCGTTTCCGGCGGGATGGGTTCGCTGCGGCGGGTCTTGCGCAGAAAATAGCTTGCCGCGCCCTTGATGACGGTGAGCGGCTGGTTCAGTTCATGGGCCACCCCGGTCGCCATTTCTCCGAGCGTCGCCATCTTCCCGGCCTGAATGAATTTCTGTTCCATCTCGATGCGTTCGGTGACGTCGGTGGCGCAGAGGATGCGGACGCGGCGGTTTTCGATCATGGCCGAGGCGGAACGGATGTCCACGCGCAGGGGGGTGCCGTCGGCCTTGATGTTCGTCACGCCGGAAAAGACGGTGAAGGCCCGCAGTTGGGAAGCGTACTGCTCGCGCTCTTCGGGCAGGAACAGATCGAGGATGCTGCGCCCGGTCAGCTCGTTCTCGCGCTGGCGCCCGTACATTTTGACGGAAGCGGGATTGCAGTCGAGGATGGTGAGCCCGGCGGCGTCCAGCAGGAAGACGGCATTGGGGATGCTGTCGAAAATGGCCTTGTGGGTGCGCTCGGACGCCTGCAGCTGGTGCTGGAGGGTATGGATGAGCGTCATGTCGATGCTCATTTCCATAACCGAGGACACGTTGCCGTCCTTGTCGAACAGGGGCACGGTCTGCACGAACCAGTAGTCCCGCGTCCCATCAGGGTTGACGCGGCTTTCCTGATTGCACAGGACGGCCCCCTCTTCCCATGTGCGCTGTACCGAACATTCGGGGCAGGGCGCAGTGCGGCCTTTATAGACCTCGTAGCAGGTGCTGCCCGGCTGCGGATCGTACCGGACGGCGAAGCTGCGGTTCCAGCGCAGGAGGCGGTATTCGCGATCCTGCACGGAAATGCCGCAGGGAACCATGTCGAAGAGCCGCTGGAAGTCGTCCTTCCGGCGGCGCATTTCTTCGAGGTGGTGCTGATTGCGGATGCTGAATTCAACGATGGCCCGCGCGAGCTGCCCGAATTCGTCGTCGCGGCGGGCGTCGTCGAGGGTGACGGCCTGTCCTTCGCGCATGGCCTGCATGCTGGCGATCATGCGGCCGATGGGCAGGCGCACTTCATACCAATAAAGGGCCACCGAGACGGCGCAGAGGAGCAGGGTAACGGCGGGCAGGGCAACCCGGAGCCATTCATGGGGCATCAGCCACAGGACGGCCCCCACCCCGGCGAGGAACAGCAGCGCCGTCATGGTGATGGTCTTGGCCATGAGGCGGTAGGCTCCGAATCGGCTATGCATCGTCAACCCCGGTTTCCGGCGGTTCGCGGGGAACCGCCGGAACGGAAACGGTTATTCCCCATCCATGGCCTTGCGGGCGGCATCTTTGGATTCGAGCACCCGGTTGACGATGGAGATCAGCTCTTCGGGATCAAAGGGCTTCTGGAGTGTGGCCACGGCGTTGCGGATGGCGAGGTGGATACCCTGAAGGCCGCTGATCACGATGACGGGCATATCCCGGAATGCGGGATTCATGGTCATCTTGCGGTAGAAGCGGGGGCCCCACTCGTCGGGCATTTCCATGTCCAGCGTGACGAGATCGGGCTTTTCCGCTTCGAGGACGGAAAGCGCTTCCTCGACGCTGGACGCGGAACAGGTCGCGTAGCCGTTGTCGGAGAGGACTTCGGTGATGTACTTGACGATGTACGGGTCGTCGTCGATGGTCAGGATTTTCTTGGGCATGGGGCTTCTCCTTGCGTTCGGATCAGGCTGTGGTTGGTTCGGGAACGAGCCGGTTGACGACCTCAAGCAGGGCTTCCGGCGTACACGGTTTTTCAAGGCAGGCCGCGGGAGCGGGAAGCGGGCCCTGCGCCAGGCCGAGCGTGGCGAAGGCATGTTCCCGGACGGGGATCGGCACGGCGGACAGCATGACCACGGGAATCCGCTTCCAGTCCTCGTCGCTGGAGACGGCCCCGTAAAAGGCCAGGCCGCTCTGTTCGGGCATCATGACGTCCAGCGTGATGACGTCCGGCCTCCATAAGCGGAGCACGTCCAGCGCCTCAATCCCGTTGCGGGCCATCTTTACGGTGAACCCGGCCTTTTCGAGGAGCACTCTAAGAAAATACCGGAAATGGACTTCGTCATCAATGACGAGGGCACGCCTTCCGCCCATGTCACCGGGCCTCTGGCCGGGTCACGCTGGCGACGGGACAGGCGGAACGCAGGACAACCTGTTCCACCGTGGAGCCGATGTCCGCGTCGTCATCGGGCAGATCCGAGGAATGGTGAGCCATGACGATGAGATCGGCCTCATTCTCACGGGCGGCCTTAAGGATTTCGACATAGGGGATGCCTTCGCGCACAATGACCTCGACGTTGGCGAAGCCGTCGAGCTTGGACAGGTACAGCTTGTCGATCTTCCCACGCATCTTCGAGGCATGGCGCTCGATCTCGGATTGATCCATCGTCATGCCCTGTATGGACGTGATGTCGACGGCGTGCGTGATGTACAGTTTGGCGTTCAGTTGGCGGGCCGTATTCAGGGCGAAGCGGAACGCATGGCTGGCGGCTTCGCTGAAGTCGGTGCAGAAGACGATGTTCGAGAACAGGTGCCAGCAGGTGGTGCAGGGGCGGTTGACGATGAGCACCGGGCAGGGGGCTTTTTTCGCCACGGCGCGCACCGTGTTCCCCACGATGGAGCGCATGCGGGCGGCGTTGGGATCGCTGGCGGCGCTGCTTGCGCCCATGACGATGAGATCGGGCTTGATCTGACGGGCGTAGCGCAAAATTTCGGTGGAGGGCATACCCACGCTCAGTTCCATGCGGAAGGGGCGGGTACAGGCTTCGATCTGATAGGCATAGGCCGTATTGAGCTCTTCGCGCACCATTTCCTGATACGCCTCATCCGGCTGTTCGAGGCTGCCGCTGCGGGTATCGGTGACGTTGGTGGCGAACCCCCGTGAGGGGACGCCGCAGCAATGGTAGAGCGTCAGTTCCGCCTGCTGTTTTTCCGCCAACCCAAAAGCCAGTTTCGCGGCGTTGTCGCTGCCGGCCGTTCCCGAACTCGCAAACAGGATGTTTTTGAACAACATCTCGCTACTCCTTGAGATTACAGGTGAGTGAGCCGCCTTGGAACCCCAGTTCCCAGCCTATGCCTTCCAACAGATCAAAGACTGTAAAGCTGGTTGCCGCATCCAACACGGCCGCGGTTTCGCCGAGCAGGACATGCCGGGCCGTCCCCATTTTCAATGGGGCGTCCAGCATGTCCCGCAGGCGGAAAAAACGCAGTTCCGGCAATCCGTCGCCGACCCCCTCGACGGCAAGGTAGACTTCCACGCGGGGCGTGCCGGGAAATCCCGTCAACTCCACGCGCTTGCCGAGGCGCAGGGCTTCAAGGCCGGGATAGCGGCAGCCGGAGGCGGGGCAGGCTTCGGCTTCGACGAGGGCATCGCCGAGGCCGGGAACCAGTTCCCGCGCCAGCGGATTCCGTTTGAGCAGCCGGAAAAACGAGCGCAGCGTAACGTCCCCGTCGAGTTCGAGCCTCATCCGGAGAAGCCCCGCGAATGGGGCTTCGGACGAAAGCGTCCCGTCAGCATGCAGCCGGATGGCGTCCATGAGCCGGCCCTACTTGTGGCAGGCGCCGCAAGTGGTCGGCCCCTTGTTCTGGGCCTTGTGGCATTCGATGCAGTTCTTGTGGTAGGCACGCATGAGCGGCGTGCGCCCGCTGGGCATGCTGGCCTTGTGGCATTCGGAACAGGGCTGATCTTCCGAGCCCAGTTCTGGGTCGATGACGCCGTTCTCGCCGCCGTGGTGGCAGACGATACAGTCTTCGATTTTGGCGCGCTCGTTATGGTTGTCGTGATCGAAGGTGACGGCGGGGCGGCGGTGGGTCTTGAACTCTTCGGATTTCAGGGTCAGCGCATGGGCCGTCCCGACGAGGCCAAGCAGCAGCGTGACGGCGAGGCCGGCACGGGCAAGGGCGTGCAGGGGCATAGTTCACTCCAGTGATTCACGGAGGCGGCGCCTCCAAAAGCGGTGTGCGGGGCGCTGCGGGGAGCCCTCCCGTTTCCGGGAAGGCTGTCCCCGCGGGCTGACTATACTTCGGGCTTTTCCATCAGTTCATAGATGAGGTCGCCGATGAACTTGGTGTGCATGCCGAGCTTGTAATGCTTGATGATGTCTTCCAGCCCGCCGTGGCAGTTGTGGCAGGGGGCGACCACGGTATGGACTCCTGTATTGCGGAGCTGATCGGCCTTCACCCGGTTGCCTTCCATGCGCACGCTCTTGAAGGGCGGGCCGCAGTTGATGATCCCGCCGCCCGCGCTGCAGCAGAAGTTGTGCTCGCGGTTGGGCGTCATTTCGACCACATTGGCGCAGAGGAAGTGCACCACGTCGCGCAGCTTGTCGGCAAGGCCGCGGCCGCGGACGGTGTTGCAGGGGTCATGGATGGTGACCGGATCCTCGAACTGATGCGTGATCCTGATCTTGCCTTCGTTGATGAGTTCCCAATAGAACTCGATGGCATGGACCACCGGGACCGGGGAATCCTTCCAGCCGATCCAGCGGTTGCCCTGATCGTACACGGAGCGGAAGGCATGCCCGCATTCGCCCATGACGATGCGCTTGACGCGCAGCTTTTGGGCCAGCTCGAAGTGGGCGCGCTTGATGCGGCCCATCATTTCGTAGTCGCCCGTGAACATGCACATGTCGCTGTTGTCCCAGCCGGGGCGGGAGGGCATCGTCCAGTCGCAGCCCGCCTGATGGAAGATCGCGGCGGCCTGATAGATGAGCTGCGTGCGGAACTTCGGTTCGGGCGCGATGACCGAGTACATGAAGTCGGCGCCTTCCTTATCGAGCGGGATGCGGATGCCGGGGAATTCCTCGCGGGCTTCCTCTTCCTGCCAGATGAGGCTGTCGATCCATTCGTCCTCGCGCACCCACATTTGGTTGAACGTGGCGGAATGGCTGTTGGCGGTGTCCTGAATGAAGGTCGGGGTGATGCCGAGCTTGTTGCAGATGCGCCGCACGAGGCTCATCAGGTAGGCGATGTCCACGCCCACGGGACAGTAATGGATGCAGCGGCGGCACATGTTGCATTCGGTGAACGCGATCTGCGCGATGCCCCGCATCTGTTCGGCGTTGAGCTTCCCGCTCTCGCGGATCATCTTGAAGATGGTCTTGTCGAGCTTGGCGACGGGCGTATAGGACGCGTCGTCCGGGTGGGAAAGGCTGAAGTGGCAGGCCTTGGCGCAGGCGCCGCAGCGCATGCAGGTCTGTTCGTATACCTTGACTCGCGCGCCCACCTCGCCCTTCAGGACATCGCGGATCACTTTGGTGATGCGCTCCGGCGTGGCGAGCTGCATGCCGCGCGTCAGGTTGGCGTCTTCGATCAAGCGTTTTTCAATACCCATCGTGTGCCTCCAAAATTACCAGTCGCAGGTACGACGGACGCCGATGGATTCGGAACCCATGTAGGCGCGGGTGAAGGGAATCAGAATGGCGTGGCTCAGGCGCGTAAAGGGCAGGCAGACAAGGATCGCCTCGCCGAACAGTACGTGGAGCAGAGCCATGAAGCTTTCGCTTCCGAACCCATGCGCGGAGGCAAAGCCGGTCACCATGACGCCGGTGACGAGCAGCAGGGAGAACCAATCGGCCTGCCGGGTCACATAGCTCGACGCCGGGACTGCCAGCCGACGCCAGCCGAGGATCAGGCAGGCCAGAATGGTAGCTAGGGTGACGGCGTCCATGAAGCCGTCGGGCAGGGAAGGAAGGGAAAAACCGAAATTGTAGTCCCACATGACGTTGTGGGCCGAGTAGAACAGCACGGCGAGCAGGATGCCGATGTGCAGCACGAAGTTCGCCACGGTCAGCAGCGGGTTCTCGCGCCAGCCGCAGGTGGAGAAGGGCAGCGTCCAGCGGATGATCGACGTCAGCGAGTCTTTCCAGTTCATGTAGGCGAGGGCCGAGGCGTCGCGCTGGCGGGCGAGGCGTCCGAGCGACCACAGCCGCCAGATCATCCCGCCGATGCACACCGTGAAGGCGATCCATGCCAGCGGGCCTACCGCAAAATTGTACAGGGCATTCATGATGGGTTCCTTGTTGCAGTTGGATGCCTAGAGCCGCACGGTGTGGCGGGAGAACACGCCGTCCTTGAGGGAACAGAACAGCAGGACGGTACCGTCCGGGCTGAACGTGGGGTTCCACACGCCGTCGAGGTTTTCGATCACGGCACTGCCGTCGACGTACAGGGCAAACTTCCCATTGCGGCGGACTTTGGCTGCGGCGCGATCCCCGGCGGGCGAGAACACGACGGGCCACGCCATATCGAAGGCCCCGTCCCACACCTTGCCGTCCACGGCGATCTGGAAGCGGCTGTTGTTCTGGCTGCCGAGGGCGGCGGCGTGCTTGCCGTCCGAGGACAGGACGAGATCCGTGACGGACGGGAAGCGGCAGCTCCACGGGGCGGCGTTGCAGGCTACGGTGAAGGCGCCGTAGGAGGGCGCGGCGATGGCCCAGATGTGCTCGCCGTCGACGGCGGCGGCCTGAGGCGACCAGCACTGTGCGAACACGGGCTTCCAGAAGAGGGAGCCGTTGCGGGCGAGCCCCCACTTGCCTTCCTTGCGGATGGGCGCGATGACGTCGCCGGACTTGGGCTCAAAAACGGGTTCCCACGCGCAGGGGTAGGTTTCGCTCCAGCGCTGGCCGTTGATGGAAATGGTATATTCGTACGGCGTGACGCGCACGGTGCTGGCGACGCGGTGGCCTTCCCGGTCAAAACAGGGCGACCACGCGTTCAGGTAGCACTCTTCCCATGCCTCGCCGTCGACGGCAACCGTATAGATGCCCTTGCTGAAGCCTTCCAGATCGGCCTGTCCGAGCCCGGCGGTCTGGACGATTGCGGCGGTTTTGCCGGTTTCCGAAAGGACGAAATCGGTGGCGGCGGTGTAGAGCCGTTCCCACGGCGTGCCGTTGACCAGCATGCCGTATTCCATACCGGTCTGCATGGGCACGGCGATGGCCCCGGAGTGGTTGAACCGGGTTCCCCACAGATAGTCGGCGTGTTCTTCGCTTTCCGCGTCGTCGACCACAATGGCCCACTCGCCGTCGCTCTGGGACAGGGCCGTCAGCCGCCCGTCGGGGGCGAACTGGCAGTTATACATCTTGTCGGTGCGCGTTTCCCACAACGCATCGTTCAAGCGTACGGTAAAAGTGCCGTCTTCGAGGGCAGAAACCGCCGCGAACGATTCGCAGTCCGGAGAAACCTGCCATTCCTCCTGCCATGCCGTTTCGGGCAGCATCGCCGTTTCCCCGATCTTTCTGACAGAAGGTTCCCAATCATACCGTTTCTGATCTTCCATACAGTCCCCCACTGGGTGTGAAGCTACTTTTGGGAAGAAGCATACCGCGAAATCACGTTCTGTAAAGCCGTTCCGTCTGGAACGGGCATTACCCCATTCCCATGCAGGGCATTGTCCTAAAAGGAACAGCCCGGTTTTTCCGGCCTTAAGGAAAAACCGTGAAAGAGGGGAATGATGCCGTATTAGGGGCGTACAGGCTATCGCCTCTTCTTGTTTCCCATACCAAAAGCAAGGATAATAGCCTGAAAGGACACTTGTTTTTTTTAGGGTAATCAAGCCCCGAAACGGCGGATATTTTGTGAAAAGACAGGATTGAGGTTACGGAACAGCAACACGAAAAAAGGGTCAAAAAAATTGTATCCAAAAGAAATGAAGGAAAATGTTTTTGAAAACACAAAGTTGCCTCAAGGAACCTCCTAACGTGAGGAAAAATCAAAAAAAGTTTTTGCCCGGAAAACGTATTCTTGTTCCATAAAAAGAGAGCAGTCTTTTGCGGCGGATACTGAATCCTTTTTATTAAGAACGATTTCTAAGAACTGGCTTGGCCGGAAACGGATGGTTTTGATGTCCGGCAAGGAAGGGCGTTCCCCTTTGGGGAAACGCGTGGGAAGGGGTGGGGCAGAGCCGGTTGAAAGTTCAACGGGCGGTTGCCATAGTCCCGTCAATGTTTGGCCCCTCCCGTCCTGCACGGGGCGGGCTCCAAGCGGGCAGGCGGGGCAACGGCAGACCTGATGGCGTGTTTTGGGGGGCTCTGCTATCGAATGTAATTGGTGTATCGCCACAGCGTGGTGGAAATACAGTCTTTTTCTTCTGTTTTCCGTCTGCAGGCTCCATAGCTGAAGCATTTTGTCGGTTATCTGCTTGGAACATCAAGAAATGCAATATCAAGCGGTTGCTGTGGCGGAACCTTGGGATTTGCGGAGGAAGGCCATTCACCCGCAGCGTGCCCGGTTCCAATAGCCTTTGGAAAAGGGATCCGGCGGGGCCGGGTTTTTGCGGAATGCCGCATGCGAAAAAGGGATTTGTACCGTGCTCACCGAGGAAAAAGGGCCTCCGATAGCTGTGGGATTGATCCGGCCTCTCGCTTTGCTGGTTGTGCTGTTGCTGGGAAATCATGGATCCGTTTGTATGGAAATGGGGTCGTGGTGGCCCATACAGGAAGACGGGTACATGCTGCTGGTGTTCGCCGCCGTATTCATTGGCGGAACCAGCGTATTCGGAGGCGCCGGGAGGCTGTACGGCACGCTGATCGGCATCGCCATCGTCGGGATAATCGAGGCGGGCATCGCCAGTTCCGGCCTGTCGGGGGACTTGACTCGCGCCGTGCATGGCATGGTCATTGTGCCGCGGTATCGAGTCACGCGATCCTTTAGGTCGTGTCGTCGATTAGATATAGTCTATTGAAATTCTTTAACTCTTTTTCAAGTCATAAAAGGCTCTGTCATAGTGCATGGTTGTTTTGTTTTGGCAATACACTGAAAATATATGCTTTTTCTCAAGATTTTCCGCTGGTGGGCTCTGTGATTGGGGGATTTTATTGGTTATTTCTTTGGAACTTCAAGGAAATAAAGCATCAACCGTTTTCTATGACACAACCTCATAAAAAAAGATTGTTTTCAATAATTCAAAATAGTTATATAAAAATAACGACACGACCTAGGGAGTGCCGACGAGCGCCTTTTGCGTCCTGGACGGTGGAGAAACAGGCAGAGCCTCCTCTTTAAGCCGCTGAGCGGGAAAACGGCAGGCAGCGGGCGGCGTTTACTGATCGGACAACACAGGAAAACGCGTTTCCTGCTACAGCTCCAGATGATGGAAAGAACAACAAAAGGGAGGCGTCAAACCTCCCTTTTGTCGTCACCGGGCGGCTATAAGCCTTGCCGCTCGGCGAGCAGTTTATCCAGTTCTTCCATGAATGCGGCAAGCAGGGCTTCCTGCCCGCGCACGGAGCGGATGACCTCGCCTTTACGGAAGATGATGCCTTTGTCGCGGCCTCCCGCCATGCCGAGATCGGCCTCCCGCGCCTCACCGGGGCCGTTCACCACACAGCCCATGACCGCGACCTTGATAGGCGCGGTTTCAGTGCTCAGGCGGCGTTCCACTTCCTGAGCGAGGCCGATGAGATCGATTTCCGTGCGCCCGCAGGTAGGGCAGGAGATGATTTCCGGCCCACGCCGGCGCAAGCCGAGGGCACGGAGCAGTTCCCACGCCACGGTCATTTCTTCTTCCGGGGCGGCCGTCAAAGAGACGCGCAGGGTGTCGCCGATGCCCTCGCTGAGGAGGATGCCCATGCCGGCCGAGGATTTGATGGCTCCGCGCAGCACGCCGCCCGCCTCGGTGACGCCAAGGTGCAGCGGGTAATCGCAGCGTTCTGATAATAGGCGGTAACATTCAATGGTATTGAGAACCGAAGACGACTTGATGGAAATTTTCGTATCGTAAAAGCCGTGCTCCTCAAGGATGCGCACATGCCCAAGTGCGCTTTCGACCATTGCCTGCGGGGTAGGGCCCCCGTACTGATCCAGCAGCCGTTTTTCCACAGAGCCGCTGTTGACGCCCACGCGGATCACCGCGCCCCGCGCTTTGGCGGCATCGACCACCATTTCGACGTTTTTGCGTTCGCCGATGTTGCCGGGGTTGATGCGCAAGCCTTCCAGCCCCGCCTCCAGTGCGGTGAGGGCCAGCCGGTAATCAAAGTGGATGTCCGCAATGACCGGGATGGGGCTGGCGTCATGGATGGCGCGCAGGGCCTTGGCCGCTGTTTCATCGGGTACGGCGACGCGCACGATTTCGCAGCCCGCGTTGTGCAGGCGTTTGATTTGGCTGAGGGTGGCCTCCACGTCCCGCGTGTCGGTATTTGTCATGCTCTGGACGACGATGGGCGCGCCGCCGCCGATGCGGACGGGGCCGAGCTTCAGTTGCCGTGTCTGTTTGCGGGGGAGTTCCATATGCTGTCCTTTGGGGAGGAATCTGGGGGAGGGAGCTTTTTATAAAAAGCTCCCTCCCCCAGACCCCCACCCGCAAAAATGTTGACTGGTGGGGAGGCTGCGCGAAAGGAGTTCGTTCCAGCCGGAGGAGAATATCAAGAGAGTGGGCTATATTGGATAATGATAAGCTAACTTGGTGTTGTTAGCAGTGGCTCTGTCATAGTATGTGGTTGTTTCCTTTCTGCAGTGCGGTGAAAATACGGCCTTTTTCTTCAGCTTTCCCCTTGGCGGGATTCAAGGCTAAGGCACTTTATTGGTTATTTCTTTGGAGTTTCAAGGAATAAAACATCAACCGTTTCCTATGGCACAGCCATAGCAATGCCATCCAAACAGAAAACGTCGGGGGATGATCCGTCTGAGGAACATCCCCCGACGGTCGTTTTTCCGAAACTGCCGGGGTCCGGGGGGAGGCTCTCCCCCCGGGCAGGTCCGGGCGGCAGCCCGGCGGAGCCTGAGGCAGCGCCTCAGCAGGTGCAGGGCTGCGCCCTGCGCGTATTCATGTTATGCCAGCTTCTTGCGCTGTTCCACCAGAGCCGCGGCCTGTTCTTCAAAGGTGGCGAAACCGGCCTGATGCAGGGCGTCCTCGACGGTCTCGTCCCAGTTCCATGCGGCATAGATGACCGGCTTGTGGAACGTGGCGCGGAATGCCTTGAGCGCCTTGCGGGCGGCATTTTCGCGGCTTCCGCCGAGGCTGTCGCGGAGTTCGCCGTGCAGACGGGCGGTTTCCGCATCGTACCACGCACGGATCTTGGCCGGATCGGAGGCGAGCTTGGCGACATCGGCTTTCCCGGCAGCTTCAAGCAGCTTGACCAGCTTGGCCTGATGCTGTTCGCCAAGCCACTTGCCGAGGCCGGAAGCCGGGATGTTCAGGGCTTCGACGGCGGCGAAGTCCCGCTTCGTGCGGTAGTAGGTATCGGGCACTACTGAGGCGGAGGTGATGCCGCTGATGGCCACGAGGCCGCGCAGCACTTCGCTGTTCGCCACGCCTTGGCCGCAGAAGCCGACCTTCTTGCCGAACTTCTGCCCGGAGAAGATGGTTACCAGAATCGCCCAGACCACGGCGGGATCTTCCTCATCGTAGATGTGCGAGAGCGAGCTGTTGTCGCGGTCGGTGGCCAGCACCATCTGGGTCATGTCGTTGGAACCGATGGAGAAGCCGTCGAACTCCTGGATGAACTGCCGCGCCAGAATGGCGTTGGAAGGCAGTTCGGACATGAGGATGATCTTGAGGCCGTCCTCGCCGCTGCGCAGATTGTGCACGGTGTCGAGGTAGCCGCGCATGGCGCGGGCCTGTTCCAGCGTGCGCACGAAGGGCAGCATGAGCTGGAGGTTTTGCGCGCCGTAAGCCGAGCGGGCCAGCTTGAAGGACTCGATTTCCCAGTCGTGGATGTCGCGGGATACGCCGCGATAGCCGAGCATCGGGTTGTCTTCGTGATCCTCAAAGAGGTTGCCGCCGAGCAGGTTGCGGTACTCGTTGGTCTTAAAGTCGGTGGTACGGTACACGATGGGCTTGCCGTAGAAGGCCATCGCAAACAGGGCCAAGCCTTGGGACAGGGTCTGTACGTAGTGGTCGTGGCCGTTCTTGTGGCCGCGGGCGCGGATGAGCGTGCCGATTTCGCCGGGGATGGAACGCAGCGCGGCGATTTCCTTGGCGAGGCCGCAGCGTGCGCCCACATCTTCACGCAGCGCGGCGATCTGGCGCATGGTTTCCTGCACCGCCGGGTTGAGCGCGGCGTAGCTGACCTGATTGCTGATTTCCTTTTCGATGGCGGCGCGGCGCGCCTTCACTTCGGGGGAATCGCCGGAGAGGGCCAGCAGTTCGGTTTCGTAGCCCATGATGATGCGGACGTGTTCGGCCAGATCCGCGGACGTTTCCAGCGTCGTGTAGAAGCGCGCGGCGCGTTCGGTGTATTCGTCCAGCAGCTTTTCGACTTCACGCATACGCCGATATACGGCCATGATCTCGTCGGGGTTGCGGAGGTCATCCTTTTTGCCGAGCTTTTCCAGCTCTTCCGCGAAGCCGGTGATGTTGCCGACGTGTTCGCGGAGGCGGAGATCCAGCGACACGAGGCCCGCATCGAGCTGTTCGCGGATGGTCTTGCGCAGCTTGGAGTCCAGTTCGCCGATCTTCTTCTGGACGAGGCGTTCCAGATCGCCGTTGTCGAAGGCTTCCAGCGCGGCGGGGTGCACGCCCACGTTGCCGAGCATGAATTCGGCGCGCAGCAGGCCCACTTCAAAGTCCGGCACGTTGCGGAGGCGGGACAGGAACAGGGCCTGTCCGATGTCCGCGAGTACGAGGCCGACGCGGGTTTTCGTCTTGGGCAGGGCTTCCACGTCCATTTCGCCGCCGACTTCATGCAGCGGGAGCAGGCCGCGGTACACGCGCCCACGGGTGCCGTCCACGGTGACGTCCAGGCCGTCCAGAGCCTGAAGGGCCGTGGGG
Source organism: Bilophila sp. (assembly GCF_057864385.1). Taxonomy (NCBI): domain Bacteria; kingdom Pseudomonadati; phylum Thermodesulfobacteriota; class Desulfovibrionia; order Desulfovibrionales; family Desulfovibrionaceae; genus Bilophila; species Bilophila sp. The sequence goes on from NZ_DBMAFI010000013.1 coordinate 37,394, forward strand.
TTCTGGATGCCGATGACCGCAGCGATGCCGAGTTCGCGGGAGGTGATGGCCGCGTGGCTGGTGTCGCCGCCCACGTCGGCAAGGATGGCGGAGGCCACGCGCATGCCGGGAACCATGTCGGGGTCGGTGCGTTCGGCGGCGAGGATTTCGCCCTTGCCCACGCGGTTCAGTTCCAGCGCGGAGCGGAGGAAGCGGACCTTGCCCTGCCCGGCGCCGCGGGAGGCCCCGTTGCCGGTCAGCAAGACCTCGGCGGCAGCGGCGGCCTTGGGCTCCACTTCGCGGCGGCGCATGAAGATGGTGTGGGGATGCAGGGCCAGCTCTTCGTTCCAGCGGGTTTCGGGACGCGCCTGCACGAACCACAGCATGCCCTTGGAGTCGATGCAGAACTCGGTGTCCATGATCATGCCGTCGTAGGCCTTGCTCACGGCGCGCACGCCCTTGGCGACCTGTTCGGCCTGCGTGGGGGTCAGGGCCCAGAGCATGCACTCACGTTCCGGGACGGGCACTTCCTTGGTGCCGCCGTTTTCGTCATAGACGATCTTCATGGTCTTGCTGCCCATGAAGCGGATCACGACTTCGCTGCCGTCGTCCTTCTGGTAGACATACAGCTTGTCGGGCGTCACACGTCCGCCCACCACGGCCTCACCGAGGCCATAGCTGGTGTCGATGCTCACGAGATCCTTGCGGACGGTCCCGCGGCAGCCCGTGGCGGTGTCGGCGCTGAACGCCGTACCGGACACCACCGGGTTGATCATGCGCATGATGCACACGGAAAGGGACGTGTTCTCAATGGACCATTCCTTTTTCGCCTGCGCCGCGAGCTCTTCCTGACCCGTGGTTTCGGACTGGGTCAGCGCATCGAGGATGGCTTCACGGCGGTAAATCATGGAGCGCAGGTTGTAGGCCGAGGCGCAGTCCCACAGGTAGGCGGTGGCCACGGCGTCGTCGCCGACCATGTTCAGGAAGGTATCCTGAAGGCCCGCGAAGGCTTTCTTGCGGGAGTCTTCACCGGCGGCGGAGGAACGCACGGCCACGGGCACGTCGCCCTCCTGCGCTTCGGCGCAGATGTCGCGGTAGGCGGAACGGACGGCCTTGTCCACGCGTTCGGGCAGGGGGCAGGACAGGATGGCGGCCTGCACCATGACGGAGCGCTTGCGGAGCTGGTCGATGCCTTCCTGCGAGGAGGCGAAGCCGTCAACCACGTTGTTGACGAACGTGCGCAGACGGATACGCGGCAGTTCCGGGTCGGCTTCGGAAGCCTTGCGGATCTCGGCGGCGACGGAACGCACGAATTTGGGCAGGAACTCGTGATCCTTGGTGACTTCGGGAGAAGTCCAGTCGATGCGGTTGTAGGCTTCGTCGACCATGGAACGGATCAGCGCCGCGCACACCTTGCATTCGTCGAGCACGATGTGGAACGCCACGGACGAAATGGCGCGGAACTGAGGAATGCGAACGCCTTCAACGCGGCTGATCAGCGCCGTGTTGTAGTTTTTGCCACCCACCAGCAGCTCGGCGTCCTCGCCGATGCGCACGATATCCGCGCCGGTCAGAACCAGGCGCTTGAGGAGATCTTCCACCGGAACCTCGTCTTGTCGGTTTTTGGTTGCGGAAGGGGTTTTCGTCATGAGAATTGCCTCCAGGCTCTCTCTTCGTATCGGTTAATGTCCCTTAGATCCGGCTGAGCCGTTCCCCGCAGTAGGGACAGAACTCGATGTCATTCATGGGCAGCGGGCGGCTGCACGCCTCGTTGGTGCAGATGCGCGGAACCGGCCCGAGCTCCACAATGAGCTCGCCTTCGCGAACGGTTTCCATCTTTCTGGTTTCCTTGTAGTCGGCGGTCTTGAGCACACGCTTGACGATGCCGGCCACAGGGGCCAGAACGGCTTTTTCCTGCTTCATGATGGACACGTTGAACAGTTCTTCGCCCTCTTCGACGATGTCGCCGGGATGGACGTACATCACCCAGAGGTCGCCGTTGCTCGGCGCGCCGACCTGATACTTGTCCGCAGGATCGGCCATCACCACGCCCCCGGCTCCGCCGTTCTTGGGCGGGGCGACCTTGACGAGCTGGCTGAAGATTTCCGAGTCAAGCACGAAACGAACCATGGATTCGCCGGCATCGTTGACCGGGGACATGCTCACCAGCAGGAACTGGTGCGGCTTGCCGGACGTATCCACAAAGTTGATTTCCTCGCCCACGGAGCAGCCCTCAAACCAGACGGGCAGCGGCAGCCGGTTGGGATCGCCGTACTTGGCACGGAACTGAACCGTCTTCACGGCGTCGCCGGGATGGTTCAGGTACATGACCATTTCCTCTTCCGTGGGTTCGCGCTTGATGATGTCGCGGAACGCCTTGCGCTCGGCCTCAATGTCCAGGTCGGTGAGCTTTTCCAGCGGCGAATGCGTAGTCCGGTCGGCAATGGCCTGCTTCCACGCATTGCCGAATGCGCTCTCATACACCCAATCCGGCGGGAAGCCCAGAGGCAGCTTGCCGAATTTGCCCAAAAGGAGGTTGCGGAACGCGTCGTTGCAATCCTGATAGAGGGCGAGGCGGGCCGCACGGGTGCCTTCGCTGAGTTCGGCTTCATCGGACACGCCGTTGACGCGCTCAAGCACGCCGAGCAGGTATTTGACCTCTTCTTCGCCGCCGCGCTTGTACGCGCCGGTCACGGCGAGGAAGGCGGTGTTCCATGTAATCTGGGAACCGGGCGTCACGTCATGGTAACGGACGATCTTGCGGGTTCCGGCAAGGAACTTGAGCATGTAGGGCAGCAGGTGGATGTAGCCCTGTTTGAGCGCGCCTTCCTGCGACGAGGAGGTCGCGCCGCCGGGCATGGCGTGCTCGGTCACGTCGTTGTCGATGCCCTGGAAGTACGGGGCGCAATAACGGTCGTAGTAGGGGATGACCTGCTTGAGCACGAAATTGGCGTCGCGGACCATATCCTTGTTCATGGCGGTCTTGAGGCCCAGTTCGCCTTCCATGTAGGCGGCGGTGGCGAGGGTGTCGCCCTGCCCGTAGCTGCGGACGCACGCGCCGAGGTTCGTATCCACGATCTGGACGCCGGCCTTGGCCGCCGCGCCCACGGAGGGCACGAAAAGGCCGTCCGTCATGTGGCGGTGGTAGTGCAGCACCAGATCGGGCCACCGTTTGCGCAGGGCCGTGACCACTTCGGTCATGAAGCGGGGCGGGCACACGCCGGCCATGTCCTTGAGGCCAAGGATGATATGGCGGGAGACTTCCTTTTCGCCCATGCCGGCCACGTCGCCGCACACGCCGAGGACGTTCTCAGCTACGCCGAGGTAGTGATCCACAGTGAAGCCCTTGGCCCACGACATCGAGATGGCGGGCTCAAAGACCACATCCCTGCGGCTCAGCGCGACTTCGGCGAAGGGGCGCATGTTGTCGATGTGGTTCAGGAAGTCGAAGCAGCGGATGATCTGGTAGTTGTCGCAGATCATTTCGCCGGTCAGCCGCATGAGGTTCTTGGGTTGCGGGCTGTAGCCGAGCACGTTGGTCGAGCGGATCAGAATCTGCTTGAGGGTTTTGGGGGCGAACTTGTTCCATTCCTTCGCTTCGGTGAAGGGGTAGGTCATGTTCGCCATCATGGCGACGTGGAAGTGCGCGCCGCCGCCGTTCTCAATGGAGAAAAAGCCGCAGTTGTCCAGATACGGCCCCACGAGGCGGTCTTCGGCAAGGCGGAAGCGGTTGCCGCTGTTGGACTGCGTGCTGTCGCGGGTGGTCGTGTCCGTAAAGTGGATGCGGCCGCTGTCGCGCACGTAGTCGAGCAGGGCAACGCGGTCGCCGTGCGGATAGGGGGAGGGCTCTTTGCGTACCTTGGAGGGGATGGACGGGAGCACCACATCCTGACGCGGCAGGCGGGGCGTGGTGTGGGAACGGTATTCGCCGAGCTGGACGAAGGGGTTGTAGCCCTTGGCGGAGATTTCCGCGATGAGCTTGGCGAGGCGTTCGCTTTCCGGCGCGAGGTCGGCGTATATCATGAGTTCGGGCGCGGACGGGATGAAGCCCGTATCGAACATGCCCGCGCGGAAAGCCGGGTGCTTGAGGACCTGACGGTAGAAGGGGATCGTGGTCTTTACGCCGCCGACCATGTATTCGGTCAGGGCGCGGTCCATGATGCCGAGCACCTTCTGCCAGTCGCTCCCGTAGGCGATGAGGAGCGAACCGGCGGAGTCGTAGTTCGGGGGGAACTCGTACCCGGCGGAAAGGTTGGAGTCGATGCGCACGCCGGGGCCGCCGGGCGACACGTAGCGGGTGATCAGGCCGGAGTTCGGGGCAAAGTTGTTCTGCGGGTCTTCGCAGTTGATGCGGACCTGCATGGCGAAGTGGGACGGCTTGGTGTTTTCTTCGGTCAGGCGCAGCTTCGCGCCGAAGGCCACGGCGATCTGCTCTTCGACAAGGTCGACGCCGTAACGGCTTTCGGTAATGCCGTGCTCCACCTGAAGGCGGGTGTTCACCTCAATGAGGTAGGGCTCGCCCTGCGGGGTGACGAGGAATTCCACCGTGGCGAGGGAGAAATAGCCCACCTCGCGAACCAGCATGCGGGAGTATTCCTTGAGGCGTTCGCGCAGTTCGGGGGTAATGCCCGCCCACGGGGACGGGGTGATTTCCACGAGCTTCTGGTGGTTGCGCTGCACGGAGCAGTCGCGTTCGTCAAAGGCGAACACGTTGCCGTGCTGGTCGGCGATGACCTGGATTTCGATGTGGCGGACCTGTTCGAGGTACTTTTCCACATACAGGTGAGGGTTGCCGAAAGAGGCCTGCGCCATGGCGGAGGCCTTAAAAAAGGCATCTTCCAGTTCGCTTTTCTCACGAACAAGGAAAATGCCGCGCCCGCCTCCGCCGCCCTCCGCCTTCAGCATGATGGGGAGGGTGATTTCGTCGACGACCTTGCGTGCGGCGGGCACGTCGACCGCGCCTTCCGAGCCGGGCACCACGGGGATGCCGAGCCGCTTGGCGATCTTGCGGACCTGCACCTTGTTGCCGAGCAGGTTCATGGAGTCGGCTTTGGAGCCGATGAAGGTGATGCCCGCCTCTTCGCATTTCTGGGGGAAACGCTCGTCTTCCGACGCAAAGCCCCAGCCGGGATGGATGGCGATGATACCGCGCTGCTTCGCCTTGGCGATGATGAGATCGAGGTCAAGGTACGCGCGGGGATCGGAACCGAGCAGGAGCAGTTCCTGCGCGGATGAAGCGGCCGGCGCGGCCTTGTCGATGTCGGTGGCGGTCATTACGGGAACTGCGGCGAAGCGTTCACGGATGGCCCGGCAGATTCGACGTGCCGGAATGCCCCGGTTGGCTACGAGTATGGGCTTGCCCCGAACTTCGTCCAGTACCTGTTCAAACGTCTTGGCGGCCATGCTTTCAACCTTTTCAATAAAGAAATGTTTAGACCCGGCAAGAGCCGGTCCTGTTCAGGAAGCACCCCGAAACGGCATCGGGGACACCTGTGATCCGCCTCCGCATCGCTGCGGGAGGCCGTTCCCGGCGCCGCGCATGGCGCTTCGCGTCACGGCTGCATGGGAGGGCGATCCAACCGAAGGCTCCCGGAAAGAAAACTGGTTGTTCCCTTGCGATTTCGCAGGCGCAGCCCGCCGAAATCGTCCAGCCCTTCAAGAATGCCCGTGTGGCGTTCTTGATCGTCTGGGCCGTCCGTCAGAAGGACCGTTTGCCCAAGGAAGGCGAGGTGACGTTCAGCAAGTGAACGCCACGCGTTTTTCCCCTTGGCGTCAATCTCTTCGACATAACAGAAAAAGATACGGCTCACAAGTCGCATCCACAGTCCTGTAACGGAAAGGGGGGAGACGCCGGATTTTGTTGCGGAAGAGAGAAGCCCGGCCGGAACGGCGCGCTGCGCCCGCATGAGGGAGGCAGGGGGGGAGGATACGAGGTTCAGGCCGATCCCGGCGACCAGCATATTTTCGGCGGGCGTTTCTCCATGCCGGGGCAGGGGGCGTTCCTCCAGAAGGATGCCGCCGACCTTGCACCAGCCGGGGCCTTCCTCTTGTTCTTCGCGCCGCAGCAAGTCGTTGGGCCATTTCATATGGACGTCGAAACCCATGTGGGTCAGCGCTTCCGCGATGAGCCCGCCCACGGCCGGGGCCGCGGCCGTGCCCGTGAACGGGTGGCGCTGCGGCAGGCGGAGCGCCGCGTAGACGTTGCCTTCGGGCGAGACCCAGTTCCGTCCGAGCTGCCCCCGGCCGCTGCGCTGGCTCAGGGCGAGCACGCTCCCCCAGACGGGAAGCTGCCCGTATGCGGCGAGGGCCCGGGCGACATCCATACTTGAAGTGGCGGGGCCGCACAGATACACTGGCGCCGGTACGCTGGCCGTTTCGGGCTCGTTTTCCGTCCGCGAAACCGGCGCAGTGAAGAATTGTTCGAGATACGGGCAGGCCGTGCTTGTGCCCGGCGCGGTGAATGCCGCTTCGGGAAGCCCGCTCCAGAGGGCGGAGCTTGCCGCGTGATCAGCCGGAAACGGATCGGCGATGCGGCCGTGCGGAGGGCGTTCGGAGAGGGCGCCTTCGTGCAGAAGCCGCACCGTGCCGTTGAGACGAAAAGTGGAGTCGTGTGTCATGGCAATCGAAAATTGGCCGGAAACGGGCCGGATACCGGTCTATCTGGTGGGTGGGGCCGTTCGGGACCGCCTGTTGGGGCGGACGCCGCGGGAATATGATTTCGCGTTTGACGCGGATGAAGCCACGTTTCTACAGCGGAATCCCGATGCCCGCAAGGTCGGGAAGAGCGTTTCGGTTTTTTTGCTGCACGGTCAGGAATTTATGCCGATTGAGGGGACGCTGGAAGACGACATGCGCCGCCGCGATCTGACCATCAACGCGCTGGCCGAGGATCGGGACGGCAACCTTTTCGGGCATCCCGATGCGCTTTCGGATCTGCGGGAAGGCATCCTGCGGCCCGCTTCGCCGACGAGTTTCCGGGATGAGCCCGTGCGGGTGTTCCGGCTGGCACGCATGGCTTGCGAATTGCCGTCGTTCACGGTTCACCCTGAGGCCGTGGCGCAGATGCGCGCCGTGGCGGGGGAGGGGCTGCTTGGGCGTATTCCCGCCGAACGTGTGGGGCGCGAGTTCATGAAGGCGTTGGCCTCGCCGAAGCCGTCGCGCTGGCTGTCCGTGCTGGCTGAAGGGGGCTGCCTTTCCCCGTGGTTCCGGGAGCTGGAAACTTCGATGGATATTCCGGCGGGCCCCGTGGCGTACCATTCGGGTTCTGTGATGGCGCATCTGATGGATGTGATGGATGCGGTGGCGGGCGATCCCCTGTGCGTATGGATGGCCTTGTGCCATGATCTCGGCAAGATCGGCACGGACCCGGCTTTGCTGCCGCACCATTACGGGCACGAGCTGCGCGGGGCCGAACCCGCCGAGCATGTCGCCAAGCGCCTCGCCTTGCCCGCACGTTACGCCGCTGCCGGCGTGTTGTCGTCGCAGCTGCACATGAAGGCGGGGATTTATGATATGCTGCGGGCCGGAACCCGCTGCGATCTGTTGATGCAGATCCACAATGCCGGTCTGGACGAGCCGTTTTGGAAGCTGGCCGAAGCCGACAGCGGGCGTTCGCTGCGCCCTGCCGTCAACGACGACCTTGCGGTGCTGCTCGGCATTTCTCTGCCCCCGGAATGGCGGGACAGGGGCAAGGAATCGGGAAAACGGCTCCGGGCGATGCGTTGTCAGGCCCTCGCCATACATATGGCGAAGCGCAAACGGGAGAATGCCGATGGCTGATGGCGCGGATACGGAGGGCGTGCCTTTGGATGTGGGCGGGCGGAAGCCTGAGGCGGCTGGCGGCGGCATACATGCCGCGGGTTCGGACGCCGCCGTAGCCGTGGACTCCCTCCACGCGGCTCAAGGTTTGCGTGCTGTGGATTCCCCCGCGCGTGTCTTGGCCTCGATCTCGTCAACGGCTCAAGGCGTGCGCGTTATGGATTCGTCCGGCGTATCCCACATCCTGCCCGTGGAGGCGGGACGGACGCTTGCCCAGACGATTTGGCTGTCCGGCGAACTGCCCCCTCCCGCGCTGTGTTCGGGGCTCGGACGCTGTGGGGCGTGCCGGGTGCGGTTTCTTGAAGGGACGCCTGAGCCGTGCGCTGCGGACAGCGCCGTCCTCGGTGCGGAGGCCGTTCGCGGCGGCTGGCGGCTGGCCTGCCGCCATGCGCCCGTTGCGGGTATGGCTGTGGAGTTGCCGCCTCCGCCGTCCGAGAAACGGAAACGGATGGACATAAGGCCGGATGCGGGCCCGTTCCGGCTGGCCGTGGATCTGGGGACGACCTCCATCCATTGGCGGCTCCTCGACGGTACGGGGCATGAGGCCGCGTCCGGTCAGGCCCTTAACCCGCAGATGGGGGCGGGGAGCGATGTGGTGTCGCGCCTTGCCGCCGCCCGTGAGCAAGAGGGGCGGGAACGGCTGCGGCATCTCGTGATCCGTTTTCTGCGGCGCGTCATTTCGGATGCGGGCGTCCCGGTGGCGGAACTGTGCATCGCGGGCAATACCGCCATGACCTCCATCCTCCTGAATAAAGATGTGGCGGGATTGTGCGCCGCCCCGTACCGGCTGACGGAACGTGGAGGCCGTACGGCGGATTTGCCCGGTTTGCCTGCGGCATGGATTCCTCCGCAGCCGGCGCCGTTTGTGGGCGGGGACATCAGCGCGGGCATGGCGGCGCTCCTGTACGGCGAAACGCCGGAGTTTCCCTTTTTGCTTGCGGACTTGGGGACGAACGGAGAATTCGTGCTTGCCGTGGATGAGGGGCGTGCCTTTATCGCCAGCGTACCGCTTGGGCCGTCCCTTGAAGGCATCGGGCTCAGCTACGGCGGCGTGGCGGATGCGGGCAGCGTCTCCGGGTTCCGGCTCGGCCCGTCCGGGCTGTCTCCCGTGGTTATCGGCAACACGGAACCGAAACGGATTTGCGGTACGGGCTACCTGTCGTTGCTGGATATTTTGCTGCGGACAGGTTTCCTCGACGCTGCAGGCCGCCTTTCGGCGTCCCCGGTTTCGCCTCTGGCCGCCCGCCTGCTCGGAACGGTCGAGCGGGGGGCTTCCGGCTGGAGCCTGCCGCTGCCCGGTGGCATGGCGCTTGCCGGGGCCGACGTGGAGGAAATCCTCAAGGTCAAGGCCGCGTTTTCGTTGGCCTTGGAAAGCCTGCTGGCGGCGTCCGGGCTGGAGAGCAGGGCGCTCGCGCGAGTCTGCCTCGGCGGTGCGCTTGGGGAACACATGCCCGAAACCGCACTGGAACGGCTGGGCTTTGTGCCGCAGGGCCTGCAGGCGCGTACGGCGGCGAAGGGCAACACCTCCCTGCGCGGGGCGGCGCTTCTGTTGGCGCGCCCGGAGCTGCGGGAAAGGCTGGCCCGCTGGAGTGCCGGGTGTATGCTTGTGGATCTGGCGGCCCGTCCCGATTTTACGGCCCTGTACATGCGGCATATGGTTTTCGGATAAGCGCCGTCCGTTTGCAAGAAACCGCGTTTTGTGGCATTGCCTCCGTATTCGATACCCTGTAGCGCAACCTCTTTTTTAGGAGGAGAACAATGAACGTACGTCTCATGTCCGACCTTGATCTGCAAGGGAAGACCGTTGTCTTTCGTGAAGACCTCAATGTCCCGGTCAAGGAAGGGAAAATCACCAGCGACAAGCGCATCCGGGCGGCTGTTCCGTCCTTGAAGTTCGCGCTGGATAAAGGCGCCGGCATCATCGTGCTTTCGCACCTTGGACGCCCCGAAGAAGGCGTTTATTCCGAAGAAGCTTCGCTGGCTCCCGTGGCCAAACGCCTTGAGGAACTGCTCGGCGTTCCGGTCAGGCTTGAGAAGGACTATCTGGACGGCGTCGGCGTAAAGCCCGGCGAATGCGTCCTGTGCGAGAACGTGCGCTTCAACAAAGGCGAAAAGAAGAACAACGAGGAAGTGGCCCGCAAGCTGGCCGCGCTCGGCGACGTGTACGTCATGGATGCGTTCGCCACGGCGCACCGCGCGCAGGCTTCCACCGAAGGGGCCATCCGTTTCGCCAAGGTCGCCTGCGTGGGCCTGCTCATGGCCGCCGAACTCGAAGCCGTGACCCGTATCCTCCATGCGCCCAAGCATCCCCTGCTCGCCATCATCGGCGGCTCCAAGGTTTCGACCAAGCTTGAAGTCCTGAACAACCTTTCCAAGCGCGTGGACAAGCTCATCGTGGGCGGCGGCATCGCCAATACCTTCCTGAAGGCCGCCGGGTATGAAGTGGGCAAGTCCCTGTATGAGCCGGATCTGGTGGAGTCCGCCGCCAAGATCATGGAAGAGGCCAAAGGGCGCGGCGCGGCCATCCCGCTGCCCGTGGACGTCGTTGTCGGCCCGGCGCTGGAAGAACATGCCCCGGCGACCGTGCTCAAGGTCGAGGATGTGCGTCCTGACGACATGATCCTTGATATCGGCCCCGCCACCGCCGCAATGTACGCCCAGCTCATCGCCGAGGCGGGCACCGTGGTTTGGAACGGGCCTGTGGGCGCGTTTGAAATCGACCAGTTCGGCAAGGGGACGGAAGCCATCGCCAAGGCCGTCGCGGAAACGTCCGCCTATACGGTCACCGGCGGCGGCGACAGCATCGCAGCCCTCGAAAAGTACGGCTATGCCAGTCAGGTGGATTATATTTCCACGGCTGGCGGCGCGTTCCTCGAAGTGCTGGAAGGCAAAACCCTGCCGGCTGTGGCCGCTCTTGAGGCGCGTGCGGCATCGTGAGCCAGTCATCCTCCCCTAAACGTAGAAACAACGCGGGGACTTCCGAAAAGGGGGCCCCGCGTTCCCCGTCCCGTGGCCCGGCGGAAAAGCGCCCCGCATCCCGGAAGGGCGGTCGTGCCGATCAGGAACGTCCAGCCCCGAACAGCCATGCAGGGCAGGGGCGTTTCGGAAACAATCCGAAGGACGGTTCTGGAGAGCGCCGCCCCGGTGCGCGTTCAGGCTTCCGCAAGCCTGATGCGCCGCGTGCCGACGGCCCGGCAAGGTTTATGCCCGATCCGGCCAAGCATGCGGCGGGGCATCCGATGTGCCGTCCGTTGTTTTCGCCGTTGGACGCCTTTTGCCGCAGCGCGTTGGCGCAGCTCCCCAAGGCGCTGGATGCGGTAATGCCGCTGTCCCGCAGCCACCGCGCCGATCTGCCGGAGGCCATCCGTGACCTGTCCGCCATGCTCACCTATGAGCGCAGCGGCCTCGGGCGTTCCTACTGGAGCGCGCCCCGGTATGTGTCGGCATATCTGCGTTATTTTTTGCCGTGGAATCTTGTGCGGCTGATCGGCCTCTTGCCGGGCTTGGATTTGCCTGCCCCCCTTTGCGGCGCCGAAACGCCGGTGGTCATCGCCGACCTCGGAAGCGGGCCGCTGACCCTGCCTATCGCCTTGTGGCTGTCCCGTCCCGATTGGCGGGCCGTGCCGCTGACGCTGGTTTGTGTGGATACGGTTCCCCGGCCCATGGAAATGGGGCGTTCCATACTGGAGCACATGGCGAAGCTCTCCGGTGAACCGCTGAACTGGACGATCCGGCTCGTGCGTTCGCCGCTGATGCAGTCGTTCCGGGAGTTGCGCTCCCCCCATCTGATCATGGCGGGCAATGTGCTCAATGAATTGAAGGACAAGCCTGGAGTCAGCGTCGATGAACGCATGGCGGATCTCGCCGTCGCCGTGGGGCGGACGCTGCATCCTGAAGGCACGGCGCTGTTTGTTGAGCCCGGTACGCGGCTTGGCGGCACGCTTACCGCGAAGCTCCGAGAAACGGCGCTTGAAGAGGGGCTGACGCCCGTGGCCCCCTGTCCGCATCTTGGCCCGTGCCCCCTGTTGGAGACGCGTGAGCGCCGCTGGTGCCATGCGTCGCAGTTGGCTGTGGCCCCGGCATGGCTGGCGGAGCTGGCCCGTTACGCCAAACTGCCCAAGGATTCGCTGAGTTTGTCCTTCATGCAGCTTCGGCCTGAATCGGAGGCCGGGCCCTCCGTCAGGACGCCCCTTTTCCCGGCGATGGCCCCCAACGGTGTCGTCGCCCGCATCCTGTCCGAGGCATTCCCCGTCCCCGGCATGGGACATGCCCGCTATGCCTGTACGGAAGACGGGTTCGCCATTATCCCCGCAGCCGGGGACATCCCATCCGGGGCGCTTGTCGCCTGCCGCCGTCCCGCGTCTCCACGTAAGGACGCCAAGACGGGGGCCGTTGAACTGCATTGGCAGCCGGAACAGAAACCTCAACGCTGATTTTTCAGGAGTTTTTCATGTCTAAAATCATCACCCGGTTCGCGCCGAGCCCGACCGGGCATCTGCATATCGGCGGCGCCCGCACCGCGTTGTTCTGCTGGCTTCTTGCCCGTCACTACGGCGGCGAATTCCGCCTGCGTATTGAGGATACGGACACCGAGCGCTCGAAGCAGGAATATACGGACGCGATTCTGGCTTCCATGCGTTGGCTGGGGCTGGATTGGGATGGCGAGCTGACCTATCAGACGCAGCGCACGGCCCGCTACAATGAGGTCATCGACAAGATGCTTGAAAGCGGCCATGCCTACTGGTGCTCCTGCACGCCCGAAGAAGTGGAGGCCATGCGTGAGGCCGCCCGTGCCAAGGGTGAAAAGCCGCGCTATGATGGCCGGTGCCGCGACCGCCATCTTGACGCCGCGCCCGGACGTGTCGTCCGCCTGAAGATCCCTACCGAAGGCCGCGTTGTGTTCGACGATATGGTGAAAGGGCATATCGCCACGGATGTTTCCGAGCTCGACGACATGATTCTGCGCCGCAGTGATGGGATGCCTACCTACAACATGGCGGTGGTGGTGGATGACCACGATATGGGGATCACCCACGTTATCCGCGGCGACGACCATGTTTCCAACACGCCGAAGCAGATCCTCATCTATCAGGCGCTTGGTTGGGAACTGCCCGTGTTCGGCCATGTGCCCATGATCCTCGGCAAGGATCGCCAGAAGCTTTCCAAGCGTCACGGGGCCCGTTCCGTGGTGGAATACCAGAATGACGGCCTTCTGCCGCACGCGCTGGTCAACTGCCTTGTCCGCCTTGGCTGGTCGCACGGCGATCAGGAGCTGTTCTCCATGCAGGAACTCATTGAGCTTTTCGACGGGAAGAATCTGAACAGCTCCGCTTCCGCTTTCGATCCCGACAAGCTCCTGTGGTTTAATGCCCATTACCTGCGTGAGACGCCGCTTGACGAGCTGGCCCGTCTGGTTCTGCCTTTTATCCATCAGAAAGGCTTCACGGACGCGACGGAAGCATCCGTTGAGCCGCTGCTTCCCTTGTACCGCGAACGGGCAAAGAATCTTATCGAGCTTGCCGACGGCCTCGCCCAATTGCTCTGCAAGTCCGCCGATCTGCCTTACGACGAGGCGGGCGTTGCCAAGTGGATGACGGACGAAGGCAAGGAGCACGTGAAGGTTATCCGTGATCAGCTTGCCGCGCTTCCTTCCTTTGACAAGGAAAGCATTGAGCATGTGATCCATTCGTATGTGGAAAGCCTCGGCGTGAAGTTCAAGATGGTCGCGCAGCCTGTGCGTGTGGCAATCACCGGCGTGATCGGCGGCCCTAGCTTGCCGGAATTCATGCTTGCCATCGGCAAAGATGAGACGCTCGCCCGCATGGATCGCGGTTTGGCGTTGTAATTGAAAGGGTAGGGGATAAGGCAAGCGGGGGAAGGGAGGGGAAAACTTTCTGTAGAAAGTTTTCCCCTCCCTTCCCCCGACCCCCCATCCCTCCTCTTTCAAAGACTTTTGACCTTATTGAATCCCTATTCGCTGTTTGGGGTGGGAAGATATGTCGTCCTGATTAGGCTTCGAACCTCAGCGGAGCATAGGAATGGGCACCCTAGGCCGTGTCGTTGTTTTTTATATAACTATTTGAAATTGCTTAAAATAATCTTCATGATTTGAAAAAATAGTTAAATTAATTTTAACATATTATATCTGATGGCTGTGTTATAGAAAATGGTTGATGCTCTTTTCCCTGAAGCTCCAAAGGGATAACCGGCAAAATGCCTTATCCGTGGCTCCAGCCAAGGGGAAAATATAAGAAAAAGAAAGTATTTTCACTATATTGCTGAGATAAAACAACCATAAACTATAACAGAGCCTATCTGATTGACGACACGACCTAGCGTCGCTGTCGAGCAGAAAGCCCGCTCCGGTAATGAGATGAACGCGCCCAGCTCATAAGCAACTCCGCTGCATTGACGATTTCATCCGCCATTCTAGGATGTCCTGCCGAGTGTTTGGCAAGGCTATGTCATAGAGAATGGTTGATGTTTTTTCTTGAAATTTCAAAGGAATAACCAGTAAAAGGCCTTAGCCATAGGTTCCAACAAGGGAAAAACTGGAGAAAAAAGCTGTATTTTCACCACGCTGTGGTGATGAAACAACTGCATAGTATAAAGGAGTCTTTGGCAAACATTCTATAGAAGTTTTCGCATGGGGCGTTGAATGCATCAATGGAAGGCGTCACGGCGATGCTGGGGAAATGGAATTGATGCTTGCCCGTTGCCCCTCCCCTTTGAAGGTTTCCATTATCCTCTTTTCATGTTGCAGCGTTTTCCATCTGGTAGGCGTGAAGCGTATCCTTGATACGTTCAAGTTGCAGGGCGTCCAGATTCAGCAGCTCATTGATGGGTGTCCAGGCTTGGCAGTTCATCTAATTCCGCACCGAGTACAGGCATTCTGTGGCCCGACTGAGCTGAACTGGTGGAATCTATACTACTTTTCTGATGATCTTGCCGACTTCTTCCCTCAGAACAGTCTTCCCGTGCATACCTTATCTCCATATTGTCTCGTCGGAAGCCCAACTCGGCAAAACGCCCGGCAGTATCTACAAGTATGGAAATATTGCCGTATTATTGTGTATTGGCGAAGTATGCCTCGGATGGGTGCGCATGGTGAAATGCCCATTTCTGTCACATCTGCCACAGTGACGTTAATGCCGCTTCGAGAACTAACCCATATGTGTTAGGGGGAAACAGCCAGCCCGACTTACAGGAGTTTACGAGTCCAGTCCCCTCCCACGCTTGTGGGGGAAGATTCATAGTGTTGGGCTGGGTGAGAGTGTGGTTGAGAGCTGCCCCGTGTGTGGAAAACCCTTCAGTCGATGATGCCGGATGTAGGCGTACACATCCGACTTGCTCCAGTGCGCGAGGAAGAAATGCCCTCGTTTAGGACTCACCATACTGCCGTCGTCCTTGGGCATGGCTTGGCGTACGATGGAGTCCGTGATGCGTTCCCCCACCGCGATCCACCAGATGCCGGGCTTCGGCCGTGCGTAGGTGTATATATCGGGGAAGGATATAAGCGGTACGACGAAATCATATCCCGGAACATGCCGTATGGGGAAAATCTATGAGTAATATAACCGCCGAGTACTCCATTTTTGGTCGTTTTTTTACCCGCCTACACGGCGGATAACGTAGCTGTAAAGCCGCATTTCTTCGGCCACATGCTTCTAAACCGCCTACGCAGCGGATAATGTAGTTCTCTCCGAGAGCCACCGGGCACTCGTCTTCTAAACCGCCTACGCGGCGGATAACGCAAAAGCCAGCGGCGCGGAGAAACCGCGTAACTTCTAAACCGCCTACGCGGCGGATAACATACGGTCGCACAGCGCGATCACTGTGTCTGGCTTCTAAACCGCCTACGCGGCGGATAACCCGTGCAGACGGCGGTGAAGAAATATCCGGGCCTTCTAAACCGCCTACGCGGCGGATAACTTCAACCCGGAAACCGCTGAGGGTATCTATCACTTCTAAACCGCCTACGCGGCAGATAACCCCTCCCCATATCCTTCATACGTCCCCCTTTGCTTCTAAACCGCCTACGCGGCGGATAACTTGGTCATGGCATTGCCGAGCGAAAGCACGTTCTTCTAAACCGCCTACGCGGCGGATAACCCGGAACTCCGCGCCGTTGGAGGCGCGCCGGAACTTCTAAACCGCCTACGCGGCGGATAACGTATGTGGTGCTTCACCGCCTCCGCATATTCTCTTCTAAACCGCCTACGCGGCGGATAACGGCCGATGATGACGCCGCCCTCGTCGGCCAGCTTCTAAACCGCCTACGCGGCGGATAACCAGAACCGTTTCCAGCATCCCGTCGTCCACTTCTTCTAAACCGCCTACGCGGCGGATAACCCGTCATGCGGCATATCTGCGGTGACGCTGACCTTCTAAACCGCCTACGCGGCGGATAACTTTTCATGTTCGCTCCTTTCGCGCCGGGTTCACTTCTAAACCGCCTACGCGGCGGATAACTCGGGATCGGCGCGCCAGTCGGCGCAGAGATACTTCTAAACCGCCTACGCGGCGGATAACTGGAGATTGTAAAACCAATATATTTATTTTTCAGTATGTTGGATTTCAAATCCGTTAGAAGGTTTCGTTTTGGTAAGCTGAATACAACATATTTATATCATACATTTTTTACACACAAGCCTTTCATGAAGTCAAAAAGAAAGTCTAAAACTTCTTTTTCTTGGCAGTGCTCGATAAGGCGTTGCCGAAAGTCTTTTTGCGTTTCTCCTTCCTTGGCGCACTCAAAAGCCAGCGGCATGACATAACCATCCTTGACCACGTCTGCGAGGTCAAATACCAGCGCGCCCCTTCGCGTCTTCCCGTGCAGGATGGGCATGGCGAAGCTGATCCCAAGACCGCAAAGCACCACAGCGGCATACCCATATGCGATATAATTGCCATGATCCAGAAAGCCGTTGCAGACATCAGCTTTTGAGGTTGAACGCCGCGCCCCTTCTTCGCGAACGAAAGAAAATCCATGTCCTCGTGCCAGATCCGCATATAAACGTTTAGCCCAGCGTGCCTCCGCCAGCAAAAGCTCCTGAACATCCTTGGCCTGTTCCAGATCCGAATGGAAACGTTCCAGTACGGCATCGGGCAGGGCTATTCCCAGTTTTTGCAGGTAGCTGTTTTCCCGCCAGCACTCCGCCGTCATCTGCGCGCGCCGCCTGAGAAAGTTGCGGGCTTTCTCCAGTCGGAGCGCCGGGTCAAACCACATTTCCGCCCATGCCTGCATATATTCAGTTGGGCGGTATTCGCTTTGCGGCGTCATAAAAGCGATGTCGCATACACTGAACAACGGTGAACCTCCCGTTCCGCAAAAGCCCACCATTACGTTGGATGCCGCCATACGGCGCATGGCGGCGTCCGTAATGGAAGTGCCTTTGCCCAGCAACAGGAACGCCGTGTTCCGTTCGGGAATGTTGAACATCTGCTCGAACTCACCCCCGTCCTGCGTCAGGTAGACGATACGGTCATCCTGTTGCACCACGCGGGCATGTTCGAGATAAAAGACGTTGGCCCGTTTGGAGAGCTGAAGCGGTCTGGGGTTGGTTTGCCTTTTTATGCCCACGGCAACTCCGGCAGGCTAAAGGGGCTGCTGGTCACGCAAAAGCCATAACCGTTGGGTGCGCATTCCCCGCTTTGTGGTTCTCCTTGTTCGCGATTTACCACCAGTGAAAAACGCTGTCCCGTTCTTGCGCTGCGCAATATGAAGTACGTCATTTGGGCCTTGCGGGCGGTTTCCATGCGCCGTTTCCTCAACAGTCCGTGCTCTTCTCCCTCATGACGATCCGAGGCTAGCGAGGGCACTCTGTACCTGACGAAACGCACCCAATCCCCGCAAAAATCATCGGGGACGGCCCGTGGATAAGACAATCGCGCATAATCCCGGAACCACGGCTGCGAAATCACGTTTTTCGCCAGCCCGTCCAGATCTTCGCGGGAGGAAGCGAACACGCGCAGAGTCCCCGTCAAGGGGAGAGGCAATGTGGGCAATTGCTCCCTTCCGGGGAATGCTACGGCAAACGTCCCGGGGCGTTTGGCAAATACGCCGTGCAGCAGGCCCAGCATGCGGCTCCGCAGCATCGGCCCGCTTATGCCCGTATCGCCTCCTAGAGTCAGCGGCATGGCATCGCAATACCATTGGGGCCTCATGATCATTCACTCCCCGAAAAGACGCCGCCGCGGATGATGCAGGCCAGCAGGAACAACCCATCGGGCGTCATGGGATCCAGCTCGCCCACGCGGAGCATCAGCTTGAAGCCGGAAGCTTCGCCCTTGTTGCGGAAAAATTCCTGCGCATCGAGGCTTGCGCCGTTGGGCTCCACGGGCAGCGGCACACCGCGCTCTTTATAGGCCGGATACCATGTATCGATGGTTCGCAGGGCATTGCCGATCTTCTGGTCACGCAAGGCCGCCTGTCCCATGACGCGTACGCTGTGCTGATCCTGTCCGTCCGGTGCGCCTCCCACGCAATACAGGGGACGGGCAAAACCGCGAGCTTTATTTTCGAGGTAGTTTTGCGAAGGGAAGACTTCAACGGCCCCACCGACTCCCGGATCGACATGGGCCGTCACCCGCAATTCCGTTGCCGGGTCGCCTTTCCAGCCGCGTGCCAGCACTTCGGCCACAGCACGCTCGTCACCGCTTATCTCTTCAAAATGGTTGAAGGGGGTAGCCAGCGCATCGAACGTTTTCTTCGTGCCGTCTGGCAAGAGCACGTCAACGGCGGCGGAACTTGCCACAGTGCGGTTGCGCCACAAAAAACGTCCGTTGGCGATGTTGCGCACATAGCGGCAGGCCAGATGAACCAGCGCGTCACTGTCCTTGGCCCGGCCGACGAACTCCGCCAGATCCTTCTTGAAGGCGTTCAGCTCGCCCATGGAGTCATTCTGTCCGGGGGCGCAGGCGAACAGCGCTTTTCCCACGTCCATGCCACGCAGGTTGAAACGCACTTGCAGGGCCGACGCATTGGCGTCGAGCTTGGCGCTGTCCGTGGTCTGGATGTTGGATACTTCCTCCCGCTTGGCGCTGGCGGAAGCCGCCTGCCCTTCTTTGCTTGACTTATTGATGTTCTGCGTCCCGCGGATGCCGTGCCTCACCACCCACAGCGGGCTCAGGTTCCCGTTGCCCAATTCGTTGTAAAAGAGGCCGTCTGTCACCAGAAGGCAGCGCTGAAACGACAGTACGCCCGGAAGCTTGTTCATTTTTTTGCCATGCCAGTATCTCCTTACATCTCCTCAGGTTCCGTTTGTTCTTGCCGCAGCACGAATGCGCCCCGCCGATCATCCAGCCATACGGGGCGCCAGAGGGTTTCTTCCTCCCATGCGGGGGACTGGAGGTTTTTTTTCGCATCCGCTTCCTTCCGCCGCTGGCGCAGGGAACGGTATTGCACCATGCCCACCAGAGGCTCTGCAAAGGCATGCGTATAGCCGCAGCGCACCCCGCCGCGGTGCTCGAACGGCGTGATCGCCGCGTAGCCGAGGCAGGCTGCGGACAGCCATGTGTCGTTTCCTTCAGCCGCAGGCTGCATTCCCAGCGCTTCAACCAAAAGATTTGCCTGATTTTTATTTTTATTATTTTTATTTTCGAGTAGATCCCGCCTGTCCATAACGGCATACCCGTTCCCGACGCGAGCAAAGGCGGACGTCAAAGAGTCTTCAAGCACGATTTCGCCATGCCCCGTCACGAGCCCGCCGGACAGGCGCGCCCGGTGCAGGAATTCACGGGCTTCCATTACGCCCGCCACCTGTTCCAGCTCCCAGATGATGCTCACGCGCAGATGGGCGCAGGCCACGGGCTGCAAGGAAAGGGCGTGCGGGTTCTTTGAGGAATAGTCGCTGCCGTTGGCTGACTTGCCGAATGTAAACGCGGCGGCCCGTCGCTGTTGCGGCGAAAAGACGCCATAAAAAGATTGCCCCAACGCCTCACGGTTATGGTGGATCAGGGCCATCCCCATCACTTTAGCCCCTCCGCCCAGATGGAAGCAGAGCGCCTCTCCGAGGCCGTAGGCGGCGAAGACCGGCGGCCCGCCCATGAGGAAGGATGCGGAAAGCATGTTGGCGGCCTGAACCCGCACGCGGGGAAAGACAAGGTAGTTCATCGAAACGCCTCCTCCAAAAGCCCCGCAACCGCCGCGGTCGCCGTCACGTCCAGAACCAGCATCCGGTTTCCGTTGGCGCGGGAGGCCCGTCCCATGCCGTCGATCACCAGCCATGCCATGTTGCGGGGCCATGTACCGTCGCGTAAGGCGGGATCAAGCAAGCCGCGCATCGCGACCGGCTTCAACTCCGGCGAGACCAATGCCTCGGTTCCTGTTTCGGGATTCTGTTCTTGGGGGAGCATACCGGCATAGTCCCGCAGCATCTCCCGAGCCTCATCAGCCCGCTGTAGGACAATGTCGGCGATGTCCTTTATGAGGTTCTCTTCTTTGTCTCGCCTTTTCAAGTCAGTTCGTTTGGTCATGGAGGACGGTTCCTCGTTGTCCAGCTCATGCCGCCGCCGAAAATCCACGTAGGCGAACAGGGCTTGCCGCAAGGGGCCGGGCGAGGAAAAATCGAGGGAAATCCCCTTGTAATAGAGGGAGAAGGCGGTTCTCAAATCATCCGCGCTGCGTGGCGCATCCACAAAGAGCGGACGCTGCATGGCCCGCACAAGCCCACCGACATTCTGAGGGTTGGAGCCGCCGATGCCGAACTGCGCCTGCCGCAGCTTGCGCATCTTTATGCTGGGGCCGTTTCCCGCCCCTTCATCGTTTTCGGGGGGGGCGGCAGGCTTTTCTTCCTTGTTTTCGGGGTTTCCGACAGACTTTTTTTCCTTTTCGTATGCGGCATTATGGCAGGACACAAGCCCATGGTCCTTTTCAAACAACAGTTCGCATACACCGCCCGCGGTTATGGGCGTCATGGACACATACCCGCCTTCAGCCCCTTCTTTTGGGATCAGTATTTGCCGTAAACGGTGATCCACATGCCCAACGCCGACGCTGAAAGCCGAGGAACAGGCCTCGGTCATGGCATGTTCAATAGCCGCACGTTCTTCGGGGGATGCGGCTTCCGCAAACGAATTGTTGCGTACTACGGCGTTTACCTGTTTGCAGATGCCCGCCACCGCCGCACCGCCTTTGCCGTAATCCAGCGAAAGGGATACATTCCTTGCCATCAGCGTGCGCGCCGAGACATAAGGGGCGTCCAGTACATCATCCGCAGTGAGGCGAACCCCTACGAGGGCCGCATTGGAGTTGACCGTTTTTGAGCTGAAATGAACAAGTTCCGCGATTGTGTCGCGATAGGTTTCCGGTGGATAGGCTTTCCACGGTTTTTCTTTCTTGGCTTGGCGTTGCTGTTGTACGCCGTCCGCCTCCATGTTCGGTTCATCCATTCCTTCTCTCCTTGTCATTCCGCTGCCGGGCGGCGGACGATGCCGAATCCCTTGTCATATTCCCATCTGTCCGTAT
This sequence comes from Bilophila sp., assembly GCF_057864385.1. Classification (NCBI taxonomy): domain Bacteria; kingdom Pseudomonadati; phylum Thermodesulfobacteriota; class Desulfovibrionia; order Desulfovibrionales; family Desulfovibrionaceae; genus Bilophila; species Bilophila sp. Next base: position 58,659 of record NZ_DBMAFI010000013.1, read on the forward strand.
CGCTGTATGAAGTCAGTTCAGCGGAGAGCGCCCGCGCTTCGTCCACTCCGACGGCCCCACATTGGGCGCGCATGGTTTCGGCATCCAGCCACAGCCACGCATTGGGCAGGGCATCGATTTCCCGGAAGGAGCGTTCGTCGCGCTCCACCCACTGGCCGCCCGTGCCGCGCCGTTCCCCTTGATACACAAAAGTTTCGTAGACATCCCCAAGGCGGTCGGCATCGCTCCCCAAGCGCCACATTTCCGTCTTTCCCGTACGATTACGCAGCGGCGTCGCGTCGTAAACCCATTCGGAAAGCAGGGCGGCCGGCGAACGCTCCGCAACAAAAGAGTAGTCGCCGCTCTTTGGCCCGAAATACGGAAACAGCCGCTTGGCGATAGCCTTGTCGTCGCGTTTGGCAAGACGGCAATCCCCGCCAAGGCGCGTGTCCGCCGTTATGGTCAAGCGTCCCTCGCGCCACGGCAGGATTTGGGCCAGATCATGAATCGTATACCGTTCCCGGCCTTCCCCTTCATAGCCGGGCCAACAGAACGCGGGGGCGTTGGGTTCGCCTCTGTCGCTGTTGCGGCAATGCCGCCAGTTGAACTGCGGCACGGCAATGTTGGGCATATCCCCATAAAGGCGCAGGCGGTGACGGTTGACCCTGCCTGCGGCCTGTACCAGCGACTGGGCGCTGGATACGTCCAGCACAGCCCAATCGAAGTCGTGATCCCGCCCCACTTCTTCCACCGGCGTGGCGACCACGATGAAAGGCACATCCGGGCGCCCTTCGCGCGCGGCTTCATCCAGAAAGGCACGGATCTCGCGGTCGGCTGCAATATGCTCGTCGCCTTGGGCACGGGAAAGCAAAAAGTCCAGCCTTTTTTCCTTGTAGAAACGGGCGATGCGCCAGTCGTTCGCATGATAGCAGGCAACGCGCGCCTGTGGCAGTTCCTTCGCCAGATGCCGCGCCACGTCCACGGCTGTTGCAATGTTCGCCACGCGTACCAAGCCGAAGGAGTATGCCACACCGGAGCGGGCATCCGTCAGGGCGTGGCGGGCATGCAGCTTTTGGACTCCCGCCGTTACGGCATGCATCCATGCGCTGACGCTTTCCTCAGCCATTGGGAGCAGTTCGGCGCAACGGTATGCGGGTAGGGCGGCTATGGCCTCCAATTGTGCGGATACCCGGCTGTCGTACAGTGCAAGCAAATCCGCGGTCTTTTCCTCCCGGTTTTTCCCCGGCGCATGGGGCACGGCTTTTATGGACGGCGGCAGCGCGTCATCAATGAACGCCAGCACATACAGCGGCCTTGCCTCGGAAGGGGGATTTTCCCCGTCAACGCAGCCATTTTTGCCACGCCGCAATGCGCGCGCCATTTCCGCGCCGGAAGCATAAGCCGCTTCCACGGCCTGCGCTACGGGGTGGGACAATGTGGCTGAAGAACAGATGACGCTGCGCCCGAAAAACGCACTCCATTGGACAAGGCGCAATACGGCGACAAGGGATTCAGGTTCATAGGAATCGATTTCGTCGAGGACAAGATCGGCACTCATGAGGCGCAGCAGGGCTTTGACGTGGTGTCCCTGCCGGTGCGGTTCTCCGGCGGCGATCAGGTAGTCGATGGTGGAAACCAGCAGAGGGGCGCCGACGATGCGCCGTTCCTGCGGCTTGGGAAAGAAGGATTCCAGCCATGCGGGCAACGGCCAGTTTCCGCCGGAGGTCAGCGCTTCCGGCTCCGTAGGGTTGCCGTCATCGTCTGCCCATGGGGCGGCAATGTTTTCTTTCTCTTTGAGGTTGGAGGCATTGAAAAGCGCCCGCGTCACGTCATCGCCGATGACCGTAGCGAGATCGCTGTCGGAAAGGCCAAGTTGGGACTGTAGGGCCTGCCCCGTTTGCAATGTAAGGCTGCGCAGGTTTAAGGCGATGGAAAGCCGGGGAGCGGCGCTGCGGGAGAGCACGCAGGCCGCGCGCACGTTCATGCGCGTCTTGCCGCTGCCGGTTCCCGCCATGTTGAACACAAGGACGCCGCTTGCGGGGTATCTTTCCCGTGCCTCGGCCAACGCATCAGCCGCCGTATTTTGCCATGCGAAGCGGCTTTCCGGTGCCGCCGGGCGTAAGACGGCCTCCAGTGAGCAGGGCTGTAGGCCCGTCAGGGAGGCTTCGGGGCGCTCCGCAAGGTTCGCCATGCGCCAGACCAGATCCGCCGCTTTTTCCGAAACGTGGGACAAATGGTCGGCAAGGCGCTGGTTCAAACGGCGTCCGTCGGGTGAGACATGCGTGTTGGCAAAGGCGGAGGAAGTCTCTTTGCTTGGCGGGCACTCCAGCGCCGATACCGTGTGATCCGCAAAGACAAGAGCTGCGCGGGCATACAGGAAAACGGCTCTCCAGTATGGAAGCCACGCTTCACCTGCCATGCCGGTGGTCGCAGAAGAAAGGCGTTCGTCCAGCCGTCGCGCGATCTCCCAAAAGGAGTCTTCAGGCTCAGACCACGGGGTGAAAAGCGCGTCATCGGGCGGGCAGGGCGGGCTTTCCCGTACAAGCCTGCCTTCCGGGCAAGGCAGACGCGAGGAGAACAGGCCATGATGCGTGGAAACAAGCGCATCCACGCATTCCTGTGCCGAAGCAAGCCCATAGCGCGAAGCGTTGCAAATTCTCCGTTCTCCTATGAGCATGTCGAGACGTTTTTCATACACGTCCGCCCATGCCGCCTTCCAACCCATGCCGGATCGCACCGCCTGCCATAACTTGAGTGAAATCCATTCATGCCGGACGGCATCAGCCAAGTCGGCTTTCCCCCGCAGTTTTTTCTGGAATTTCAGGGAGTATTTGCCCAAGTCATGCAGCAAGCCCGCTAAACGTGCCGCTAATCCGGCATGGCGAACCCATTCGGATACGCTTATGGGGGCGGCAACCCGGCGATGCCCCACCGGAAAATGGCCTTCAGGCCCAAAACGTCCCCGCGCCCCTACTATCCAGAGCAATTTCATGCGGCGGCGTCCGTCGTTCTGGTAACAGGCCACGGAGGTCTGCCGTGTGGCGCTCCGGGCCAAAGCTGCGCGCACTTCCTGCAGCCCTTCGGTCGTCATGGGCGACATCCAGCAGTGCTCCCCGGCACGCAAGGCGTAACTGTCCAGTATGGCGCGGCTGCGGCGGATGGCCCGTTTCTGGCATGCGGAGATAAAAATGACGTGCATAGGAAAAAGATACCCGTTTATATAGATGGACGCAATATGGTAATATGGTACGGATAACAGCGTGTTGTCTTTTTTGATGCTTCCTTTTGGCTTCATAAAAATATTGTTCGGAAAAATCTTTTGGAATAAAGTAGTTAAAAAGAGGCGGAAAAAACGAAGTTATTGGAGAGCCTCAAGATGCAATCCTTTGAAAGATAAGGATGTTGTCTTTCAGAACTCTGGTTATCCGCCGTGTAGGCGGCTTAGAAGCACCGCAACCGAGGGAGGAATGCAGGCCGTCGGTTATCCGCCGTGTAGGCGGCTTAGAAGATGCGGTGCGTTGCGGACGGCTCGCGGGAAGAGTTATCCGCCGTGTAGGCGGCTTAGAAGGTCCGCGCCGTCTCTGTTAACCTCTGCAATAGGTTATCCGCCGTGTAGGCGGCTTAGAAGACCAACTCTCGGTGTGGATTTGCGCAGCGAAAGTTATCCGCCGTGTAGGCGGCTTAGAAGGCATGGCGAGATAAAAAGTGCAAATAAGCAGTGTTATCCGCCGTGTAGGCGGCTTAGAAGGATGAGCGCGGCGGTACGGTTACTCACAGCGCGTTATCCGCCGTGTAGGCGGCTTAGAAGAGAAAAAGAGCTCAAATTCCTACAGGTTGGATGTTATCCGCCGTGTAGGCGGCTTAGAAGCATCTCCCCGGCGAGCTGACGCATGACGGCGTGTTATCCGCCGTGTAGGCGGCTTAGAAGTTGACCCTGATGCGCGGGACGCACCGCTCAAGGTTATCCGCCGTGTAGGCGGCTTAGAAGAAACACGACGCTTGTTTATGCGACAGTGTAAAGTTATCCGCCGTGTAGGCGGCTTAGAAGTGTGGATGGAATGGGCAGAAATGATTCTTTTCGTTATCCGCCGTGTAGGCGGCTTAGAAGTGATCCCGGAGCACCCTGCGGTGCAGCGTGGCGTTATCCGCCGTGTAGGCGGCTTAGAAGACAGGGACAAAAAATCCGTCTGTCCCGATCTGGTTATCCGCCGTGTAGGCGGCTTAGAAGTTGCTGACTTCCACCTCTCCGCCGAGCAGATTGTTATCCGCCGTGTAGGCGGCCTAGAAGTCTGGTGTATCTTAAGCAGAGTCGCTGGTCATCTGTTCCTCAAGAAGCGTGACCATCGGATTGGACAGCGGAGGGGCCTACCTGTGGGCGTGGTTTTTGGCATTGTTGGTGTGACGGGATGCCGTTCCATGACGCGGGAAGGCTTTGTTGCGGCGTGTTGTGAGGGCTACGAGGCTAAGGTGTACGGTTTCGCATGGGGGCTTGCCAGCCTGTGTAAGATCGTGTCGGTGCCCATTAAAGGTAGGTTACCCTGTGGCCTTGGGAGGACCCGGAACTGACGTTATGCCCCGGATGGTATGATAGGAATGTCTTGGGTTGTTCCTATAATATATTTATATAAATGAATTTTTGTTTAGCTAAAAGGTGCTTTTGTACAGAGATCGATCCAGACAGGATTTGAGCGGGCCGGGAAGGGAGTAGGGGGCGTGGGGCTGTGCGTCGGTTTTCCCTGCTTGTCATGGCTGGAGAGGGAACAAGGGGCGGCCTTGCGTGGAATTGCCCGGCGTTGTATCGGGTAGTTTGACGGACATGGAAGCGGGCAGGGGGGAGATCCCTGAGCCGCTTCCATGCGCGGGGTTTCCAAGGACGTTGTCGTCCGCATGGTGCCTGAGATGCGCCGTCAGCTTGCGGGCCTCCCCGTAGGGGTGGGAGCCGAACTGAACCGATTCCGCTGGCCGGATCCTCTCGTTAACTTTCCCAATAGGCAGTAAGTTGGGTGCCCTTATTGGGCTTGCTCCGTAGTATAAATGTCCCTCCGCTTAACTCCACCCGTTCTCGCATACTTTTTAGGCCGCGCCCCGTTTTCTGCATTCCCATAGCCGTCGTCATGTCGAAGCCTACGCCGTTGTCCGTAACGCTGACTTTCAGTGTGTTCCCTTGTTTTTGCAGACGGATCTTGGCGGATGTTGCCCTGCTGTGTTTGGCAATATTGTTCAGGCTTTCCTGAATGACCCGGAAAAGTACGATACGCAGCGCCGTGGGAATGTCGTTTTCGTCCACATCGGCGGCGAGTTCCAGCCGCAAGTGTGAATATGCTCCCTGATAGTCTTTGCAGAACCATTCCAGAGAAGTAAGCAGGCCTACATCGATATGGGCCGGGCGCAGTTCATTTTGGATGCGCCGGAGCTGGCGGGCCAGCCCCTTGACCAGATCGACGGCCTCGGTAAGCGGTTCCTGCACCCTGATGGCGTCCGGCCTGTCCAGCATCAACAGTGCCCGCTCGATACCGAATTTGATTACGCCCATTGTCGCCCCAATGTCGTCGTGCAGTTCCGCCGCCAGCTTGAAACGTTCCTCCTCTTGCGCCTGAAGCAAACGGTTGGACAGGCGTTTCAGCTCTGCCGTCCTGGCCGCGACCTGTTCTTCCAGCCCCGCGTGGGATTCTCGCAGTTCGTGTTCTCTGCGTTCTATTTCATGCACGAAATAGAATACGGAGCGGGCCATCTCGCGGATTTCCCATGCCCCTCCATATGGGATATGGGCGGAAAACCCTTGTGTCCGCAGCCGCATACAGTTGTTGAGGCGAATGACGGGCCGGATGACGTTCCGTGCGAGGTAAAGGTACGTCGCCGCGATTACCGCCAGCACCAGCACGACGAAACCGTACAGGAGCCCTGAAAGCCCCGACACCCGCTTGGAAAAGTCGTCTCGTGCGTGCTCGGCGTCGGTTTTGGCCTGTGCCATAAGCTGCCCCGCTACGATCATGATGGATTCGGACAGTGCATCCATACGGATGGTCAAGGCGGCGAATTGCTGCGAGACGACATGCTGGCGCTTGAATGACGGGATAATGCCGTTTTCCCCTTGTGCGCACAGGATGAGTTTGTCATACAGGCGGTTGGCTGTTTCCACCATCCCAGAGGTATGTGGGGAAGGCGGGACACGTGACAGATCGGCCCGGATGCTGCGTACCCATTCGTACATCTCGGAGGTCACACGCAGGCCATAGGGGACGTCTAGATCCGTGCTCAACACGAGAAGCAGCGAGAGGATTCTGTAGGCTCCCTGCTTCCACGCTTCCAGCGGCTCTACCCCGGAAACGTCCAGTGCGATGAGCTCCTCCGAAAGCGAGCGCAGGCTCTTGACCTGATTCTGGCGCTGTTCCCGCAATGTGATCCATCTGGTAATCAGCGTGTTCACGTCGTCGGCAATCCCGCCAAGCGACGAAAGCTGTTCCTTCAAGCTCTCCACCTTATCTTCATACAGCCCGATGGCTTCCAGCCGGGACGCCATTCCCTCCGCGTCATCAATACGTTCCTTCAGGGTAATGATGATGGCCTCGCGCACCAGCTCGCTGTCCGTCTGCATCAGGCGGAACATCATGCCGCGGAGCCATTCGCATTCACGGACAAGCGCGGTCGTTTGGGTCAGGACGGGGATTTTTTGTTCGGCGGCCTGCTCCAGCATGGCGTTGATGTCGCGGAAGGCGAACAGAAGCACGCCAGCCAGCAGTACGAACGCCGTCGCAAACAGGAGCAGGGGAAGGCTGGCCATGCTGGCAAGGCCCAGCGGGTGGCGGAACAGGTTCATGGATTTCCTCCCTGAAAAAGGGAAGGCACTTTTTCGATCCCATCGAGAGGGGACATGAGCCCGAGCCCAAGCTGTTCCAGATGGCGCAGGGACGGCTGCGCAACCAGCGCGTATGGGCTGGTCGTCAGCCACAGCAGGGCATTGTCTTCCACCAGTTCGCGTTGCAGCCGATCGTATAAGGCTTGCCGCCTGTATGGGGTGGCCTCTTCACTGGCCTGTTGCATCAGGACTTCAACCGTGTCGTTGGCGTATCCCCCGGAATTCGTCCATACGATCCCCCGCCCACTGTTGTTCTTGCTGTAGAGGCGGTGAATCCCAATCACCGGATCATACCAAGCGAATAATTCATCCAGCACCACCTGATAATCTCCGGTCACGACATGGCGCATCCAGTCGGAAACGCTTTCCGAGTCCCGTGTGCGGACTTCGATGCCCAGCCGTGTGGCGAGTTCGTACCGCAGCAGGCGCAGAAGCTCACGGGGCAGGGGGGAGTCCGGCGAATAATCCACAATAATGGAGAAACGCTTACCATCTTTGCCGCGTGGGTAGCCTGCTTCGTCGAGCAGGCGGTTGGCTTCCGCAATATCGTGCGGCGCGGGGATCGGCGTGTGGAAAGGCGCCCCCGGAGGGAAGGGGCCTGACAAAGGCTTCACCATGCCGTGCAGGAGGCGATCCGCAAGGAAATTTCTGTCGATGGCGAGGGCGAAGGCCCGCCGTACCTTGTGATCGGAGAAAGGCTTTTGACGAAGGTTGTAGGAAAGTACAGTGTACGGATGGAGGTTGCCCAACGGCAGGACGGTGACCGGCACGAATTTGTAGTCGTCGAGGAAGCGCCGCAGCTGGATGCACGAGGCGAAGAGGTATATGTCCACCTCTCCTGAGGCAAGGGCGAGAGGGATTTCCCCTTGATCCCAGAAAATGCGGAACGTCAGCCTGTCCGCAACCGGCCTGTCCGGAAGAAAGAAGAGAGGGTTCCGAACGAGGCGGATGGAGCGATCCGGGGTGAAGGATTCCAGCATGAAGGGGCCTGATCCGACGGCTTCCCTGTTGGCGGGATGTGTGGGGAAAGGGTGCCTGTCATCGAATACGTGCCGAGGGAGGATGGGCACCAGCGCCGGCACGAGCACTTTCGGCAGCAGGGGAAACGGGCGGGAGAGCCGGACTATGACGGTGTGCGGGGACGGCGTATCCACACGTGTCACGGATTCGAGCATTGGCCGGAAAGGGTGGTACTCGCGGCTCATAAGGATGGAGTAGGCTACGTCGTCCGACGTGATGGGGTGGCCATCATGAAAGAATGCGTTTTCCCTTAGCTCGAAACGGACGCTGAGTCCATCCGGGCTGGTTTCCCATGATTTCGCGAGGTATGGTACGGCGTTTCCCGCCGCGTCCACCCTTGTCAGGCCGGCGTAGAGCTGGACTCCCACGGTCGCTACCGTACTCCCCGACAACAGCGCGGGATTGAAATGGGGGGGCGTGGATTCGAGGGCGACGACGATTTCCTTTATGCCGGCGGCGGAGGCGGGGCAGGAAAACGCCCAGAGGAATGCGGCGCAGTACAGCGTCCAGAGCATCCTGCGCATCGTTCACCGCCTTTTCATATCGATAAGGCCGCATTCCAAAGCGAACATCGTGATTTCACGGACATTGCGCAGTCCCAGCTTGCGCATGAAATTCGTCCTGTGGGTGACCACCGTTTTCTCGGCGACGCTCAGACGGGCGGCGATTTCCTTATTGGAGCAGCCTTCGGCCACGAGCTTGAGGATCTCGCGTTCCCGCTGGGTGAGCTGCTCCAACGGGGAGGCTGTCTCTTCCGTTTGTTCTCCTACGCACCAGTCGATCATGGTGCCGGTCAGTTCCGTGCTGACATACCGGTTGCCCCGGAGCACGGACTGGATGGCAAAGAGGAATTCTTGGCGGTCTGCCGTCTTGAGGAGATAGCCGTGCGCGCCAGCCTTGAAAGCCGCGCGGATGTGCATGGAAGTGGCGTGCATGGAAATGATGAGGATGCGGGTGTCGGGGCACTCTTTGCGGACATGCCCGATGACCTCCAGGCCGTCCCTGCCCGGCATGGACAGATCGAGCAGCAACAGATCCGGGCGGCAGGCCGCAGTCACGTCCACGGCCTCAAAACCGTCTCCGGCTTCACCGGTGACTTCCAGCCCCTCCCCCAACAGAAGAAGCTGTTTCAGGCCGCTGCGGAACAGGGCGTGATCCTCCGCGATGACAATGGATACGGACATGGGGCACCTCCGTCGGTTCCTTTTTCAATAAGCCGAAATCTTTTCTGAAACAATACGGTGTTTATTCTTCTTTTCTAAGGTGCAGGCCGGATTGTCCGGGAGAACTGCCGTCCGTAGAGTGGTTCCATGACAGAACTCCCCTGTACCCTTTCCCACAAGGAGGATCGTTATGGCAATACGAGAAGGCACAGGCGCGGTTCCGCAGGTTGCGGATACGGTTTACGGCAATGGAACCATCCTGACGATGAATCCTGCACAGCCTGAGGCTGAAGCCGTGGCCGTGGCTGGGGGCGTCATCATCGGTGTGGGCACCCTGTCCGACATGAAGGCGCTGTGTGGTGCGGAATCCCGCTTCGTCGATCTGCGCGGCAGGACTATGTTGCCCGGCTTCATTGATGCGCACAGCCATTTCATCGACAACGCGGCCCGGACTCCATGGGTCAATATCAACAGCAAGCCTCTCGGCCCTGTGGAATCCCTTGAAGATATGCTCCGGCTGCTCGGCGAGCGTGCGGGGAGAACCCCCGAAGGGGAATGGATTGTCGGTTGGGGGTATGACGACACCCAGATCAAGGAAATGCGCCATCCGACAAGGTTCGATCTGGATGCCGTCAGCACCAAGCATCCCATCGTCATCCAGCATATTTCTGGCTGGGTCACGGCCGCGAATTCAGCGGCGCTGCGCTTGGCAGGGATTACGCGCGACACGCCTGATCCTGAGAATGTGGTAATCCGGCGTTCCGCCTCAGGAGAGCCTACCGGCGTAATCGAGGCCAGCCACTGCCCCGTGCTGGCGTCAGTGCCTCCGCTGGATCAGGATCAGTTTCTTGATGCCTTGTCGGCGGGCTCCGAGATGTACCTTGCCAAGGGATGCACTACGGCACAAGAGGGGTGGGTGGCTGATCCAGACTGGTTTCCGCTCATGGGCGAAGCCTTGAAAAGGGGCACCCTCAAACTGCGCCTTGTCCTCTACCCGCTCGGGCAGGACATCAGCCTTGAAGAGTATGCTCGCGTATTTCCGAATGTTCCTTCCGGCGCACCGTTGGACGAGGACGGCAAGCTCGTCATGGGTGCCACAAAGCTGTCGGCGGACGGCTCCATTCAGGCATATACAGGCTTTTTGAGCCAACCTTACTATAAGACGCCGGAGGGCAAACCCGGATATGTGGGATATCCGTCCAACAACTTGAAGTGGCTTCGGCAGCGTATCATCGACTTGCACGGCAATGGGCGCCAGATTGCGGTTCACTGCAACGGTGACGCCGCCATTGATGCGGCCCTTGACGCCTATGAAGAAGCGCAGCGCCAGTTCCCTCGCGACGATGCCCGGTTCATCGTCATCCATAGCCAGATGGCACGGCCCGATCAGATTGAACGCATGTCCCGCCTTGGGGCGATACCGTCATTCTTCATTACCCATACCTATTTCTGGGGGGATCGGCATTACGCCATCTTTATGGGGCCGGAGCGCGCCGTACGCATGAGCCCGGCGGGTGACGCCCTGCGATGCGGCCTTCCCTTTACCCTCCATAACGATACCTTCGTTACTCCCATCGATCCCCTCCTTCTGGTCTGGTCAGCCGTCAACCGCCTCAGCTATGGGGGGCGGGATCTCGGCAAGGCCGAGCAGGGCGTCCCTGTTTTGGAAGCGCTCAAGGGCATCACCATCAATGCCGCTCGGCAGGGTTTTGAAGAGGGAGTCAAAGGCAGCATCGAACCGGGTAAATTCGCGGATTTTGTCGTTCTCGACGAAAACCCGCTTGCTGTCGATCCCATGCACCTTAAGGACATTGAAATAGCGGCCACTATCGTGGGGGATGTGCCCGCCTACGGTACCCTCTAACGGCGGCCTCGGCCGAAAGGACTGTCATGACGAACATTAGCAAATATATGCGCCTGTTGGCTCTGGGAATCACCTTTTCCGCATCAATGGCGCTCCCTTATGTGCATATTAAATTTTACGATGTCATCCGTGAAGCTACACAGGCCACCAACAATGAGCTCGGCCTGCTTATGACCATCTTCACCGGCGTGGGGATGCTGTTGTACATACCCGGCGGAGTGTTGGCCGACCGCGGATCGCCGAAGAAGCTTTTGATCACCTCGCTGGCGATGATGGCTGCCCTCAATACGATTTTCGCCGTACATACATCGTATGCGATGGCACTGCTCATCTGGGCGCTGCTCGCCGTTTCCGCCAACATGATCCAGTGGCCGACGCTCATCAAGGCCGTCCGTGACACGGGCAGCAAGGAGGAGCAGGGACGCATGTTCGGTACCTTTTATGGGGCTACCGGCATCTTCTCTTCCCTTATAGGCTTTGCGGGGGCGGCACTTTATTCCAGTGTCGACGATCGGATTCAGGGCTTCCATTATATGCTGTACGGACAGGCCGTCATCGCGGTGCTCGCGCTGATCGCCGTGGCCATGTTTGTCGACGACAAGACTGAATACAACCAAAACGTCAGTGTCCCGGAGGAGAATCCCTTCAAGAGCGCGCTTACGGTCATGAAGCTTCCCGCCGTATGGCTGATGGTCATTTTGATCTTCTGCGGCTACGGCATGTATATCGGCATCGCCTATATGACGCCTTATACGACGAACGTACTCGGCGTATCCATTACCTTCGGGGCCATACTCGGCACTATCCGGGCTTTCGGCCTCCGTATTCTGACCGGGCCCTTCAGCGGCTATATTTCAGACAAGATAGGCTCCACCGCCAAGATCCTTATGCTGTGCTTCCTTGTCCTCATAGGGATGCTGTTCGTGTTGCTCCGCCTGCCCGCAGGCACCTCCAGCACGGTGATTATCCTGCTCACTATGCTCTTCAGCTTCTTTGGGCTGGTGGTATATACTATCATGTTCTCATGTATGGAAGAAGTCCGCATTCCGCCGCAGTACACCGGCATCTCGGTCAGCGTGATCAGTCTGCTCGGCTACCTGCCCGACGGCATTTTCTCACCCTTGTTCGGGCATTGGCTCGATGTCTACGGCAATGAAGGCTATACGGTCATCTTTTATTTCCTCGCAACGATTAGCCTCATCGGCGCGATGGTAAGCCTGCTTATTTATCGGCGTGGCAAGGCCATGAGAAACGCTCAGTAAGGAAAGCAACATGAAGCGACTAGCACTCTTTCTTGCCGCCGGGCTTATCCTGAGCACCGGGACGGCAGCGCAAGCCGTGGATTTCAAAGTCAAGGGTCTATCCCAACACCGGCTTTCATGGGCTGACCGCAATTTCGCCAAAGGAAACGGCGATGACAACTTCAAAGCCGCCAGCCGTCTGCGCACCACTATTGAAGCGGTTGTCTCAGAATCCCTCAAGGGCGTGGTTTTTCTTGAAGTCGGACATCAGAACTGGGGTGTCGCCAAAGATGGCACATCCCTTGGTACGGACGGGAAGCAGGTCAAGGTAAGCTGGAGCTATGTTGATTGGAGCGTCCCAAAAACCGAGGCGAGGGTGCGCATGGGGCTTCAGCCGTATACGATCCCGACGTTTACAGGCACGGGATCGCCCATCCTTGATGGCGATGGGGCGGGCATCTCCATTTCCAACCGCTTTTCTGAAAATGTGGAAGGCACATTGTTCTGGATCCGTCCGGGAAACGACAACGCGTCCGAGGAAACCGGGAAAAGGGCTCCTCATGATGCGATGGATTTCATCGGCATCACGCTCCCCCTATCGTTTGAAGGAATGAAAGTCATCCCTTGGGGGATGTACGGTATCATCGGCCGTGATGCCCTGTATGGCAGCGCGGGCGATTTGGAAGTGGCGGTAGCGGGCCTGCTGCCCCAGTTTGCTGCTCCCTCCGTCGTGTCCCTGTCTGACGATGCCCACGGGGACGCGTGGTTTGGCGGCGTCGCTTCCGAACTGACCGTGCTGGATCCCTTCCGATTCGCTTTTGATGCGGCTTATGGCAGTGTGGATATCGGTTCCGCACCCGCAAACGGAAGGAAGCTCAATCTGAAGCGCTCCGGCTGGTACGCGGCTTTTCTCGCTGAATACAAGATGGAGAACGTCACGCCGGGGCTGTTGTTTTGGTATGCTTCCGGGGACGACGCCAACCCGTGGAACGGATCGGAACGCATGCCGTCTCTTGATCCTGATGTGTATGTGACTTCCTACGGCTTTGACGGAACCTACTATGGCGGCGCGGCCCAGACTATGGGGTACGGGTTGTCCGGCACATGGGCGGTCATGGCGCAGCTTTCCGATATTTCCTTTTTGGAAGATCTCAAGCATACCGTTCGGGTAGTGTACTATCAAGGTACCAATAATACGCAAATGGTTCGGGAAAAGGCCGTCACCAATCCACAGGACACTGTATACAGTATGCTTTATCTGACTACAGGGGATAATGCGGTCGAGGTCAATGTGGACTCGTCATACAAGATTTACGAAAACCTTTCCTTATACTGGGAGCTGGGATATATTCGGCTGGATATGGATGAAGCCCTCTGGAAAAACAGTGTGGGCTACGAAGCGAACAAGAATAATTTCAAATGTACGTTGTCTATGATTTATACTTTTTAAAATGGTTCTATTACTGTACTTGTTCGTTTCATATTCATAACGCGGTGGACATACGGATTTTTATCCAGTTTTTCCCATTGGCGGAATATGGCTAAGGCACTTTGTTGGTTATTCCTTTTGAGCTTCAAGGGAAAAGCATCAACCATTTTCTATGACACAGACTTTAAAATTTCCGCGCCATATTTCATGGCAGAAAAAGAAGAGTTTTTCTTTTGGGTCACCGAGTATTCGCTGAATCCCAATACATAAACTCCTCTGCCTTAGACGATGAAAGCCTCGGCCAGTCCAAGCTGCCGGGGCTTTCGCGCGGGCTGTCCCGTCCCCAAGCGGCTGTTGATGGGGTCGAAGGGTATCCGTAGGAGGCTTTCGTTACCCCCCATACCAGCCCCTTTCTACTGTGAGCATGGTTTCTTCGGTTTACCATAGGTGTTCGTATATCGCCCAACATGATCGCCTAAACCCTATTTTTCATCGTGTTGCCTGCCTGATTGACGGAAATCCACATTTTCAGCTCGGCTCTATAGCGAGTTCCCTGCACTTCTCCCTTCACGCCCTTGGCGTTTCTGATGATAAGCTCCACGAGTGTGTTTTTGTTGTATTTTTAAACTCTCGTAAGAGGATACTTTCATCCAATATATAGCACCTTTTTCTGAAGGCTGTGTCCTAGAAAATGGTTGATGCCTTTTTTCTTAACGTTCCAAAGGAATGACCAGCAAAATACCTTAGCCCTAGATTCGGATAAAAAGACTGTATTTTCACCGTGCTGTGGAGATGAAACAACCACATACTATGACAGAGACTTTCTGAAAAAGGTACTGAAGGTTTTTTGGGGCTTCGTCCCTGGCTGGATGAAGCTGGAAAGAGAAATCCCGAAAGTCCGCTGAATAGCATGACTTTCGGGATTCAAATGGCTTTTGCCGGAAGAGTTGATGGTGGAGGCGGGGGGAGTCGAACCCCCGTCCGAGAAAGATTCACGCGAAGCATCTACAGGCTTAGGTTGGGTATCGTATCTCGCCTCAGGCTTGGCCCCCAATCAGGGCGTCCGTCGGCCAGTTTACCGTAAAGTCTCGCGCGTCGCCCGGCAAACACAACGCCACGCCAGCCCGATAGTTTTACACCTTGCTGGCTTATCGGGCGTGAGCCGGTTCGGTGTGCCGCTTAATTAAGCAGCGTAAGCGTATTCGTAATCGTTGCCAATTACTATTGTGCCGCTTTTTACGAGGCCAGCGGCGCCTCGGCCTGCCACTTCGGCTTCAACATCCCCGTCGAAACCAATGCGCCCCCAAAGGGATAGGCAGACGTGGAACCCCGTACAACGAAGTCCCCATTCGCGTAGGATGAAGTATAGTCATTCCTGAGGAAAAGGCAAGGCCGATGCTCCTTCCTGAGCCGTATGGCCCTATTCTTCGGCGATGCCGGATTTTCTTTCTGTGGAATACATTATCTTCGCTTTCAGGCTGGAAACAAAAGAGGGGGGATTCCCCCCTCTTGGTTATCCGGTTGCGTGCGGCCTGCTTACTTCTTGTCGCTGTCGGATGTGTCGCTCAAAGCCAAGGAGCGGAAGAAGGTCTGTCCCTGACGCTGGAGCTGGAGCATGATGACCCCGCGCTTCTTGGTGTCCTCACGGAGGATCTTGCTGAATTCTTCCACGGACTTGATGGGCTTCAGGTTGGCGCTCAGGATGATGTCGCCTTCCCGGAGTTCCGCTTCGGCGGCCAGCTTGCCGGGTTCGACGTCCACGATAAGGAGGCCGGTGCCGGGCTTGACGTTGGCGGCACGGGCTTCTTCCTTGGTCAGGGGCCGGACGGACAGGCCGATGGACGGGGCATCCCGCTCAACGGTGCCGGACTTGCCGGAAGATGCCTTGAGGTTCCGTTCGCCGAGCTGGACGGTGATGGTCTTGCGTTCGCCGTCACGCCACACAACCATTTTGACCTTGGAGCCGGGCGTTTCCGTAGCGATGGCGCGGAGCAGGGCGCTGGAATCGTCAATCTTCTGGCCGTTGACTTCGAGGACTACGTCGCCGTCCTTCATGCCGCCCTTGGCGGCGGGTTCGTCGGGCATCACGGAGCCGATGAGAGCGCCAGTGGCTTCGGGAAGGCCGAGGGCCTTGGCTGTGTTTTCATCCACGTCCTGAATGGTGACGCCGATCCAGCCGCGGCTGACCTTTTTGTCCTGCTTGAGCTGGCTGACGATGCGCTCGGCCATGCTGCTCGGGATGGCGAAGCCGATGCCCTGACCGCTGGCGATGATAGCCGTGTTGATGCCGATGACTTTGCCTTCCATGTTGATCAGGGGGCCGCCGCTGTTGCCGGGGTTGATGGAGGCGTCCGTCTGGAGGAAGTTGTCAAACGGCCCGGACTGGATATTGCGGCCCTTGGCGCTCAGGATGCCCGCAGTAACGGTGTGGCCAAGGCCGAAGGGGTTGCCGATGGCGAGAACCCATTCGCCCACTTCCATCTTGTCGGAGTTGCCGAAGTTCAGGAACGGCAGGGGCGCGTCGGCCTTTACCTTGAGGAGGGCGATGTCGGTTTCTTCGTCGGTTCCGATGACCTGAGCCTTGAGGGAATGCTCCTTGCCGGTGCTCCCCTGAAGGTTGACGAGGACGGTGTCCGCGCCGGCGACCACGTGGTTGTTGGTCACAATGTAGCCGTCGGAGGAAATGAGGAAGCCCGTGCCGAGGGAGCGCTGCGTACGGGGCTTGGCGCTGCGGCCTCTGCCTTCAAACTGTTCAAAAAAGCGCTCGAACTCCGGGGGAAGCCCGCGGAACATTTCGGAAGGCATGCCCCCCCGCTGCATGACTTTTTTTTCGGTGCTGATATTGACGACGGCCTTACCGGCGGACTGGACCAGCGGGACGAAGTCAGGAACCACGGGTGCGGCCTGTGCCGAAAAGACCAGTGACATGACGAGCATGACGGCAGCGAGTGGCAGCATCTTGTATTTGTGCGACATGTAAAAACTCCTTTATAACATATGTGGGAACAGTCTCGGTCAAACTGCTTCTTCCATAATAGCCACAGGCAAAAGGTTGTAAATACCTTGATTTGGTACAAAGTTCTTTACTTTTTGGCTTATTGGAGCGGTTTGGGCCTCATTCGTTGCCGAACCGTGCAAAATGAAGAACTTATTGAAGATGAAAAATTTGTACCGCCTTTGGATGGGGAAAATGCGTTTGCTGAAATACGGGGAAAAGCGGCCTTGAAAAGAGGTTTGTTTCCAGATCGTTTTTTCCGAAGGGCCGGATGTATGGGGAGACGCTGCGGTGGACGTGTGCCTTGATGGTAAAACCATTATATGTAGCTGTAGAAAACAGATAACGCCCTGAACTGCTTGGGCCCTCAGTGTGGGGATCGTTTCCACAAAATGTACGTGTGCGAATGCCTCGTTGCGGTTTGAGCCGTCCATGCGGTGCCCGTTTGTTGCCGGGGGATGAAAGAATGAGCGGGCTTTTTGATGCTGGAGGATGGTATCTAGGTTGTGTCGCCAATTATATAATATATTGAAGTTATTTGATTGTTCTAAAGTTATAAAAAGATTATTTTAATAACTTCAAATAATTATATGTAAAATGACGACACGGCCTAGAGGGAAGGTTTCGTATTGCCAAGAATGTAAGAATTTATTTGGGCTGTGTCATAGGAAATGGTTGATACCTTATTTTCCAAAAAAATTCCAAGGGAATAACCAATAAAATCCCCCAACCATAGAATCCGTCAGCGGGAAAGCGAGGGAAAAAGCCTCTCTTTTCACCATACTGTGGAGATGAAGCAACCACATGCCATGACAGGGCCTTATTTTTTATGTTTGGCTGTGTCATAGTATGTGATTGTTTCATCTCCACAGCACGGTAAAATACAGCCTTTTTTTCCAGTTTTCCCCTTGGTGGAATCTATGGTTAAGGTACTTTGTTGGTTATTCCTTTGGAACTTCAAGGAAAAAAGCACCAACCATTTTCTATGACACAGCCTTATGTTTTGGATAAACCTGTACGTTCGGCCAAAGAAAAGGCGGGGGATACCCGCCTTTCGGGTTTATGGAACCATTATGATTAGTGCCTGCGGGAGAGGGTGCTTTCATTGCCCGCTTGAATGGCGACGGCGACGAGCACAGGCCCCGCAAAGACGCCTACCGGCCCAAATGCGGCGAGGCCGCAGAGGATGGACAGGATCAGCGTAACGACCGACGCGTCGATCCCGGTCTTGAGGAAGAAAGGACGAAGCAGGTTATCCACCCCGGCTACGACCAGCGCACACCAGAGGGCAAGGCCGATACAGGCCACCGTGGAGCCCGTGAGCCACAGCCAAATGCACACCGGAAGCCAGACGAGAGCCGTACCGACAAAGGGGATGGGAGCCACGAACGCGGCAATGAGGCCCCAGAACGCAGGCTGGGGGACTTCCGCAATGGCGAAGCCCACACCGCAGAGGAACCCTTGGATGAGCGCGACGAACACAACCCCCACCAAGACGCCGAAGATGGCCTTACGGATGGTTGAAACGAAGCGGTTGATGACTTCGGCAGGCCACTGGGTCAGGCGGCAGGCGAATTCGTGGATAAGATCCGCGCGGGTCACGCACATCATCGTGATCATGACGAAGAGGAACAGCACCAGCACGGCTTGGAAGGCGCCGCCCGCAATGCCCACGCCGCCCGCGAGCACGGTTCGGGCCGCAGTCCCGGCAAGCCCCGCCGCGGTACTGGCAAGCTGATCCAGCCCGCCCTCAAGCCCCGGCAGGTTTTTGAGCCACGCATCCACGGAGGCGAACCATGCCTGCGCTTCCGGGCTGTGTATCCAGCCGGAATCGCGCAGGCCGTCAAGAATTTTGAGCCCTGCGACTGCTTGCGGCGTCACCAGCGACACCACGGTGGCGATCGGCAAGATCGTGATGGCCGCGAGGCCCACGGTATACGTCGTCATGGCCCACGAGGGAGACATTTTCCGGTGCAGCTTGCGGTACGCCGGATAGGTGACGCAGGCCATGCACATGGCCATAAACGTCGTGATCGGAAAAGGCCAGAGCAGGAAAACCCAAGCTCCGATGGCCAAACAGGCAAGCACTCGTGTCATGGAAAACTCCTCGCCGTCAACGGCGGGTCGGTTTGCTGCATAAAGGGGCCGTTCGGAAAAGCATCGCGCGGGAACGGCTCTCCGGCCTCGGCGGGATGGCGCAGCACCGCCCGTAAGGCTTCGGAGTAGGTGACGGACAGATTGGAAGATGGGCCTGGCGCTCCAGAAAAGGAGAAAAGCCTTTCGGCGCTGCCCGCCACAGGCAGGAGGGGCCGCCATACGTCAGATGCGCATGAGGCGGGGCTGCCGTGCTACAGGTTCCCTGACTCCTCATTGTATTCGCGCACGGCTTTTTCCATCCGCTTGCGGATACGTTCCGCGTCCTGCCGGGCCGTGGCGAGATACGCCTCTACGCACTGGCGATAGGCTTCCATGTCGGCGCGGTACATTCTCCAGTCCATGGGGCCGTCGCCGGGCAGGGGCCGCAGCGGGGAACGGCAGTCGGGGGCGGGATAGTCGCCGCCCGGAAGCAGGGAGGCGGCCTGCGCCGTAAAGGGCAGAAGGAGCAGGGGCAACATCAGCAGGGTACGCATATCGTTTCCTTTCCGGGAAGGATTCCGGGATTCACGGGGAGTTTCTAACAGAAAAGGCCGGAAGAGTATAGGAAACCTTCTCAAGAGGACGCGGCGGGGCGTTCCGGGCGGGGAGCGGACAGGGCAAACCCGCCCCAGACCGCGCAGGGGCACAGCATCATGTTAAGGGCTATATTCAGCGCCGCCGAGAGTGCGTCACCGGAGCGCCAGAGCAGAAAGGTATCAAGCGAGAAGGTCGAAAACGTGGTAAAGCCCCCCAAAAAGCCCGTTCCGAGCAGGCAGTAGCCCAAGGCGAACGTGTTGCCCGTGCGCCGCATCCAGCCCTGAAGCAGGCCCATCAGGAACCCGCCGAGCACATTGACGCACAATACGCCCAGCGGAAAGCCGGACGGCAGCTTTTCCATCATGGCGAAGCCTAGCATGGTGCGGCAGACCGCGCCCGCACCGCCCCCGAACATGACGGCAATGGCATTTCTGGAAAGGATCATGGCGTGATTCCTGTTACACGACAATGAGAAAATAGGCCGCAGCCGTGGCGGTGAGGCACAAGGCCGTATGCAGCGCCATGTTGAGCAGCGCCTTGGCGGGATGCCCGTCATGGAAGGCGGCGAAGGTATCCATTGAGAAGGTGGAGAAGGTGGTCAGTGCGCCGAGAAAACCAGCGCCCGCAAACAGCGCGGCAGCGGAAGACGTCCCCCAGCGCTGCCAGCATCCGGCCAGCAGGCCCATCAGCAGCGAACCGGAGACGTTGACGAGCAATGTCCCGTAGGGGAAGGCCCTGCCGAAGCGATCGGCGCACCAGAGCGAAACGCGGTGGCGGCACAGCGCGCCAAGCGCCCCGCCAGCCGCCACACAGAGCATTTCCGCGGGCATCATCAACGCTTCCCCGCCATATGGAAGTTCCGCCAGCGGCAACTGCGCGCTTCGAGCAGATTGCACACTTCGTAGAGGGCCACCCCCAGCAGGCTCATGGCGAGGATGCCCGTAAACATCTCAAGCTGATCCCCACGCCCCCACGCATCCATGATCAGAAAGCCAAGCCCGCGCCGCGTGGCGAAGGACTCCGCCATGAACAGCACCGCCACCGCCGTGCCGCTGGCGACCTTGAGCGCGGTCATGGCGTCGGGCAAGGCGGCGGGGATGAGCACATGCCGCAGCATCTGCAGCGGCGTCCCGCCGAGGGAACGGAAGGAATCGAGATATTTTTTGTCGAGCCCCTGCGCGCTGGCCCGCGTGACGACAAGGATCTGGTAGCCCGTGGTCAGGGCAATGAGCAGGACGCGGGGCAGATCCCCAAGCCCGAACAGGGTCAGGAACAGGGGGAGCAGCACGATCTTGGGCAGAGGGTAGGTCAAAAAGACCATTGGGGACAACATATTGTCCACAGAACGGACATGGCCCAGAATGAGCCCCAGCGGGAAAGCCGCCAGCCATGCGAGGCTCATGGCGGAGAGCACCCGCCATGCGCTGGCCCCGGCATGCTGCCAGAATGCGCCCGTGGTGAGCGCTTCCCCGAAATAGGCCAGCACATCCAGCGGACGCGGCAGCAGAAATTCGCCGAGCGCCAGCGATCCGAGCTGCCAGATCGCCAACAAGGCCGCCAGCGCCAGCAGGTAACGGAAGAAGGCACGCATGATTTTTCCTACTCTCTCCAGAGATAACTGTTGCAAGAGGCTTCGGAGCCTTCCGCTGGGAGGGGGCACGTTCCCGTATCCTTCCCTGCGGCCCTTTCCCAAACCCTTGGAAGGCGGACGCCCCCGGACATATTAGGCCGTGTCGTCGATTAGATATAATCTATTGAAATCAGTTAATTGTTTTTTCAAGCCACAAAAGATTGTTTTCAATAATTTCAAATGATTATATAAAATAGGCTGTGTTGTAGAAAATGGTTGATGCTTTTTTCTTGAAGCTCCAAAGGGATAACCGGCAAAATGCCTTATCCGTGGCTCCCGCCAAGGGGAAAACCGGAGAAAAAGGCTGTATTTTCATCGCACTGTGGAGATGAAACAACCATAAATATAACAGAGCCATAAAATAACGACGGCCTAGGCTATGTGCCTGAAGCGGTTCCCTGTACTCATCCTGCATCGGAGCCCTTGCGGGGTAATCGTTCCGGGCATTTCAAATGGGGCGTTTTGAGAAGCGCCCCTTCCGTTTTCCGCCTCAGCTCAGGAATTTGTGCAGAATCCGGGCGGCAAGGGGAACCGTGAGGATGATGGCGTAAAGCCGGACCATCTGGTAGGCGAGCACGATGGGGGCGTTGGGCCCCATATCGGCGGCGAGGCCGACCACCACGTTCAGGCCGCCGGGACTGGTGGCGAGATAGGCGCTGGTGACGTCGAGGTTGCCGAATTTGACGACGAAAATGGCGATGAGCATCCCCGCGATGAGCACCAGCAGGGTGCTGATCACCAGTACGGGCCATGTGTCCCGGACGGCCAGCAGCATTTCCGGACGGTACATGTTGCCGACCAGCACGCCAAGGCCCGCATAGATGCAGAATTGGAAGGGCCGGGGAAAGGCCGCCTGAGGAAGCGAGGAAAAGCTCTTGAGAAGGATGACGGCGACGATGGCGCCGGTCATGGCCCCACCGGGAAGGCCGAACCATTCAAAAATGAGGCCGCCCGCAGCGCCGCACAGCAAGAGGATGATCAGCGTGGACATGAAAAATCCTTCGTTTCCGACAAGGCGGCGTACACCTTTTTCGTCAGTGAGAAATACCGTTCCCCGCCGCGGGGATCCGCGTCGCCGAAACAGGGGTTTTCCAGCCACATGACGCTGCGGGCGGGATGGCCGTTCATCACCATGACGTGCTTGCCAAGAAACACGGCTTCAGGAACATTATGCGTCACGAGGACGCAGGTGGGACGGCGGCGCTGCCACAGCGACAGCAC
Source organism: Bilophila sp. (assembly GCF_057864385.1). Classification (NCBI taxonomy): domain Bacteria; kingdom Pseudomonadati; phylum Thermodesulfobacteriota; class Desulfovibrionia; order Desulfovibrionales; family Desulfovibrionaceae; genus Bilophila; species Bilophila sp. Next base: position 80,730 of record NZ_DBMAFI010000013.1, read on the forward strand.
GGTCGTCTGAAGGTGTTCGCGGGTCAGGGCGTCGAGGGAAGAAAAAGGCTCATCCATAAGCAGGATGTCCGGGTTCGTGATCAGGGCCCTGCCTATGGCGACGCGCTGCCGCTGGCCCCCTGAGAGCTGCGCGGGATAGCGCATCCCCAAGCCGCCCAGCCCCAGTTCGTCCAGCATGTCCGCGACGGCTTTCCGGCGCGTGGACGGTGCGGCTCCCTGAAGCTCCAGCGGCAGGGAAAGGTTCTCCTGCACCGTCTTCCACGGAAAGAGCCCATAATCCTGCAGGATGAACGAAATCCTTCCTTTGTCGCGCCTGCCGGCTTCCCCGGTACTTACCGTGCCCCGGTCCGGCTTGTCCAGCCCCGCGAGGAGATAGAGCAAGGTGCTTTTGCCGCATCCCGATGGGCCGATGACGGAAAGGGTTTCCCCGGAGGGCAGATCAAAGGAAAGGCCGTCCAGGACAGGGCCTTCTCCGTAGCCCTTGCTCAGATCACGGACGGTGATGCCCGCATCGGACGCGCGGCTCACTGAAAGACCACATCCCCATAGGCGGGGTCTTTTTTGAGGATGCGGTTAGCCTTCATCCAATCCGAGAACGCCTTGATGTCCGCTTCCGAAGGCAGGCCGGTCGGCGTGTGCGCCATGTCGAAACGCACCATCGTGTAGTTGGCGGAAGCGCCCTTGGGCAGCAGGCCCTTGGCCTCCATGATCGGGCGGTAGGCATCGGGGTTTTCGTTGATGCGCTTCGCCGCCTCCCTGAGGGCCTCGCGGAATTTCGCCACGGCCTGAGCGCCGCCGGGGGCGTCGAGCACGTTGCGTTTCAAGGCAATGACCGCAAGAGGCGTGTTCAGCTTGCAGTCGTTCAGGATGGTGCGCGCTCCTTTCGCTTCCACAAGGGACACCAGCGGCTCAGGGAGCAGGGCAGATTCGATCTGGCCGCTCAGGAGCATCTGGAGGCGTACCGGGATCTGGCGGATATCCTGCCGGTTCAGGAAGTCGGGGGCGGCCCCCTCCTGTTGGAGGAGCTGCACGAGCAGGAAATCAATGATGGTGGCGCTGGAAACCGCGATGTCCTTCCCTTTGAGGTCGGCCAGCGTTTGCGCCTTGGATTTGGGGGAGACGACGAGCCCGAAACAGCGGTTGTCCGGCGAGGAGTGTGAGGTCGTCGCTATGATGGCCTGCGGCGAGCCGCTTTCATTCTGCATGAGGACATTGATGATGTCCCCGAAATGCCCGTCCAGCGCCCCCGCCCGCATGGCTGCGCCGAGTTCCAGCGCGCTCTGGAAGGGGATAAGCTCCACTTCCAGCCCTTGTTTGGCAAAGAGGCCCTCGTCCGCGGCGACGTGCAGGACGATGGTGTCGGCGGCGGGGAGGACGCCGAGTTTGAGCGGGGCGCTGTGTGCGGGCTGGAAGGCGGCAAGGACGAGCAGGGAAAGGATAACTATCAGGCGGCGCATCATGTGAAGTTCCGTTGGGTTAAGAGTGAAGTTCCGGCGTATTCTCAATGGAAAAAAGATGGTTGTGCAGATTCGCCGGAACCGATTCTTACACCGGATTGCGGAAAATATCCAGTGCGCCCCATTCCGGGGGATTCGCTTTTGCAATGGACAATGTGTTTTAACTATATGAAATTCAAAATAAGTTTTTAGAAAAGCATCGAAAAGGCGAACGTCTCCCGCTTGGGGGATGCCGCCGCATCAAAAAGGCCGAAGGGGAAGCAAAAAGGGGTGGCCCAAACGTGTGCAGCATGCCCGTATATGGATAAGGGCAGGGGGCTTCCCGTCGCAGGACGAGCTTTTCTTCCCGTATGGTTTGCATATGATAGGGTAGGGCCCCATCGTGGCCTTCTTTCGTATCTTCCTTAGTATAAGCCGCATACGGATAGGGCAGGGCTGAAGATGAGGCATTTGGCGCGGAGCGGGTGGCGTTCCGCCTGAGGATAGGGCAGGGTTTTATGGGAAGCTGCTGAAACGGCCCCGGCTCAGGGTGCCGTAGATGAATGGCAGCCCTCACAGCCCGGATACGGGCGCCCCGGTTCAGGGCGCGCATGGGCGAATGGCCTTTTCCCGGCGGCGCGGATCTGCTAGGAGGACGGGAATACGACAACACCATGATCCCGCGCCAGCCGCAGGGATACAGGAGCAACACGATGCAGGAAAAGCTGTTTAACCGCCTGATGGACGTCATTGAATACGACGTCGCCCCGTTGACCCGCAAGCGCGTCTCCATCGGCTGCAAGGTCTTCGGCGCGGCGGTGCTGCGCAAGGATGATCTGTCCCTCGTCCTCGCCGAAACCAATATGGAGGCGTTTTCCCCGCTCTGGCACGGCGAAGTCTACGCCATCAAGCAATTCTGGGAGTTGCAGGGCCATCCCGACCCCAAGGACTGCATCTTCATCGCCACGCATCAGCCTTGCTGCATGTGCGCGTCGGCCATCGCGTGGAGCGGCTTCCCCGAACTGTTTTACCTGTTCGGCTACGAGAACACGAGCAAGGACTTTAATATCCCCCATGATCAGAAGATGATCCGGGAACTGTTCCACTGCACCAGCCCGGCGGAGGATTCCAGCTACTACACAAGCCGCCCCATCATGAGCCTGTGCGATACGCCGGAAGCGGCGGCCCGTTTTGAGCGTATCAAGAGCCTGTATGCGGAACTTTCCGCCGTATATCAGGCTGGAGAAAAGAAGATGGTGCTTTCATAGCAGCCTGTGCGGAGTATCCGCAAAAAACGCCTTGCCGAAGGACCATCGGCAAGGCGTTTTTTGCGGGCGGCTAGGGCGTGTCGTTAATTATATATAATATATTGAAATTATTCAACTATTTTTCAGGTTACAAATGTATTATTTCAATAATTTCATATAATTATATCTTAAACGAAGACACGGCCTAGGGAGTGTTCACACTATGCCGAGTTTTTCCAATGACTGAAGCGGGTTGGAAGGAACATTCGGCATCGCTCGAAAGTGGATATAACCATTTGTAAAAAATATTTTTTTATTTTTGTGAACAGACCCTATCGGGAAGGTGATGCCCTACGCGGACTGGAACGGTTGAGCGGGGAAACGGGAATACGTTCAGCGCCCACGGGGGAAACCGCGAATAGCCTGCAAAGGGGAGCCCTTTCGCCGTCAGACGGCACCACTATGCGAGAGGCCGACTAGTCTTCATCCTTAAACCATGTATCGGGATCGTAGCTGGCCGTATCCTTACCCGCCAGATAGTCGTCCACGGCATGGACTATCAGCTTATAGTCCGCCATACGCCGCTTTTCCAGCGCCTGATCGCGGGGGATGATCAGCTTGTCAGGATTGACGAACTGCCCTTGCTTTCGGATACGGAAATCGAGATGGGGGCCGGTCGCCGTTCCCGTCGCCCCCACATAGCCGATGGTTTGTCCTTGCCGTACCCGTTTGCCGTTTTTCATGTTTTTGGCAAAACGGGACATATGCCCGTAGAGCGACTCCAGCCCGTTGTCGTGGCGGATAATGATCTGTTTGCCGTAGCCTCCGGCCCGCCCGATCTTGGTAATGACCCCGTCGCCTACGGCCATAATGGGAGTTCCGGTGGGGGCGCCGTAATCAATGCCCTGATGGGGCCGGGTGTTGCCGAAGACCGGATGCCGGCGCGCCATGCTGTAACGCGATGTCACGCGCAGGAACGAGAGCGGGGCTTTGAGCAGTTCCCGGTGGAGGTTGTCGCCTTCCGCATTGTAGTATGTTTCCCGACCGCGTTCGTTGTGGAACAGATAGGCCGTATACAGTTTGTTTTGATTGGTGAATTTCGCACCGAGCACGCGCCCATACCCCTCAAACGCATCATGGCGGAAACGCTTTTCCACCAGAACCTCGAAGGTATCGCCTTCCCGCAGATCGCTGATGAAATTGATTTCGGAAGCGAAGACCTTCGCAAGGGCAATAGCCAAGGCTACACTTTCACCCTGCTCGGTCACGGCTTCGGAGAGTGTGCTTTTGATCCCACCTTTGATGACCGCCAGTGAAGTCTGGTAGTCGATCTCTTCAAGCCGGGCGGCAAAACGGTCGTCCTTCTTCTCAACGACGAGGTATCTTTCCTGATTGATTTCGTACTTGAAACACCGGAACGCCTTGGTTTGCGGATCACGGACAATAGCAAAGGGCTGGCCGAAACGAACCTTGGTCAGGGCATATACCGGCTTGGCCGCCGCGAGCAGATCGGCAAGCTCGTTTGCATCCATCCAGTCACCAAGGATTTTTCCCGCCGTGTCGCCTTTCTGGATCTCGCTGCGGAGGATTTCCCCCTGTTCAGGGTTCTGTTCGATGGTGTAGCGCGGATTATCCTCATAGACTTCAGGTTCTTCGGTGTTTTCCTCCCCGGTTTCCTCGTTGTGCGCTTCCGTGCCCTCGTCCTGCCCGAATCCGTCTATGGCATGTTCGGGAGACAGGGACAACATGCCTTCCACATGGGAAATCACGTTTTCGAGGGGAGCTGGAAGCGGTTCGGCATCATCATGGAACCGGAGAAGCAGCGCGAGGCTGAGAAGGACAAGGCATAGGGAGATGATGCTCCATAAAATCCGTCGCATGGGCAGACACCTGAATCATTGCAAACGTGTTGGGGTTCGCCGGTCGCCGCACGAAGCCGTTCCCAAAGGATGGAAAGCGGCGGGGGGAGACATTCCCCGGCACGGCACGAAATATGCCTCATACCCTATTCAAGCGGAACAACCTACCGTTTTTTTGGTAAAAATATTTTTACAAAGAGGTTCCTGCCGGATCTGTTCCACAAGAGCGGAAACACGTTGAAACCTGTCTGGGGCTATAGGGAAACGTGGCGTAGGGAATGAGCATTGCAAGAAGAGGCTGGGAACGGCAGCTCTCGTTTACACTGTTCTTTTCCAGAAAAGCTTGGTATAATACCCTGTTAGCGTTGTTTTTCCTTCTCGGAGAAAAATTTTTCTCAGAAATCAAAAAAAGAGCTTGCCAAAGTGGAGGCTTTTCGCTAGAACTCTTTTCGCGCCGAAGTGGTGGAATTGGTAGACACGCTAGGTTCAGGGTCTAGTGGGGGTTCCCCCGTGGGAGTTCAAATCTCCCCTTCGGCACCAACCAAGAATCCAATCAAGTCCCGCAAGGTTCAAAAAGCCTTGCGGGACTTGGCTTTTTGGGCAATGCTATGTCCAGCGAGGTGTCGTGGGAAACGGGGAGAACCAACAAAAATGACGGTATTTGCAGCGGTATGAGCCAACATGGAGGAAACGAGGCCCGAAAAATACCGTCCCCCTGCAACCCCTTGCCAGCAAAGGATTTTAGCCATGCCACTGACCGACATCATGCTCAGGAATTTGAAGTCCGACGGTACTCCGGCGAAGCTCGCTGACTCAGAAGGCTTGTACCTCTACCTCTCCGCTTCCGGCGGGAAATTGTGGCGGATGGATTACCGCTATGCCGGAAAAAGAAAGACGCTCAGCTTTGGCGCGTATCCCGCCGTCTCCCTGAAGGATGCCCGCCGCAAGCGCGACAAGGCCAAGGAACTGCTTGCCAACGACATTGATCCCGGCGCTCAGAAAAAGGCCGCCAAGGAAGAAGCCGAAGCGGCGGCGCGTGAACAAGCGTTGACCTTCTCCGTCGTCGCTCAGGAATGGTTCGCCACAAAGCAGGATTCCTATGCGGCGGCCAATATCAAGAAAAAACAATGGCTCATTTCCCTGCTCAATGAGCGGATTGGTGAAAAGCCCATCAGCAAACTTGTGCCAACCGATATTCTGGGCGCAATCAGACCGGTGGAAGCCGCGGGTCATTCGGTAACGGCGCATAAACTGGCCGAAACCGCCGGGCAGATATGCCGTTTTGCCCGCACCTGCGGCTATATCGTCTTCAACCCGGCTGACGGTCTCAAGGAAGTCCTCAAGCCAATCCAGACAAAGCATTACGCCACCATGACCGATCCCGCCGCTGTCGGCCATCTCCTGCGCTGCATAGACGAATATCAGGGCGGAGCCGTTGTCTGTTATGCGCTCAAGATATTGCCCTATCTGGCGTTGCGGAGCGCCGAGCTTCGCGGCGGCAGGTGGTCAGAGATTGATCTGGACAAGGCGCTCTGGATTGTGCCTGCCGCCAGAAGGGAAAACGCCAAGGATGGCGGCGGCATGAAGATGCGCATTGCCCATGCCGTGCCCCTGCCCACTCAGGCGGTCAGGCTGTTCCGCGAACTGCATCTGCTCACAGGTACAGGCGAACTGTGCTTTCCGGGACGGCATTCAGCCTCGCAATGTATTTCCGATATGGCGCTTTTGAACGGTATCCGCCGAATGGGTTTCAGCAAGGAAGAAATGACCATCCACGGTTTCCGCGCCATGTTCTCCACCATCCTGAATGAAAAAAAGCTGGAATGGGGCTTTGACGGCGACATCATTGAGGCCCAGCTTGCCCACAAAGAGCAGAATACCGTTCGGGATGCGTACAACCATGCGTCATATCTGGATAAACGACGTGAATTGCTTCAGAGGTGGGCTGATTATCTGGACGAATTGCGAAATCAGGATACATCCAATTCACTGAAATAATTCAGTAAGCAAAACTTTCAAATTTATGGCGTGGCGTTGCGGCAGATCGGCTGCGACGCCTTGCCGTTTTTATCTGCGCCCAAAAATTGCTTGCCACAAAAATTTTTCTCTTTTCCCTGCACCTCTATCGAACTGTATCGGACTGCATCGAACCACATAGCACGGTATCGTACTTCATCAACAATGTGGATTAATTGAATAAAAATGCTATAGCACTCCGTAAAGACCATTTTGATACGGAGGTAATGCTATGGCAACTCAAATACCCACCACAGGTTTTCTCAGGCTTCACCAGATTCTTGAATTTTTCCCCATCAGCAAAAGTGCATGGTGGAAAGGCTGTGCAACCGGCCGCTATCCAAAGCCATTGAAGCTTGGCCCGCGCACGACCGTCTGGCGCGCCGAGGACATCAAGGCGTTCATTGAAAACGCCGGTAAGGAAGGAGAAGGCCATGAATGATCTTCTCCACACTTTCCATGATGTGCTTGGTCAGCATGGCCTTGTCCCTGAAGAAATTTTTGCTGACGGCAATCTTCATCGTTGCCCCACAGAAGGCAAGCCCCATAAGCGGAATGGCGCGTATATAGCCCATCTGGACAAACCGGCCACTCTCTGGTGGTGCAACTGGGAAACCGACGACCAGGGCACGTTCTGCGCCGAAGAAAAGCAGACGCTTTCATTTGCGGAAATGTCCGCATGGCAGGAACGCCAGCAATCCATCCGGCGACAGCGGGAAGAAGAATGTACCAGACGCCATGCGGAAGCGGCCCAGCAGGCCAGACAGGAATGGAATGCGGCAAGAGCGTGCGACGCCAGCCATCCCTACTTGCGGCGCAAGGGCATTCCAGCTTTGGAAGGCATACGGCAATCGCGGGACGGTACTCTGCTTATCCCGGTTCTGGATGCCGCAAACAATCTGCAAAGCCTGCAACGCATTTACTCTGATGGAACCAAGCGTTTCCTCGTTGGCGGCAAGGTTTCAGACGGCAGGTTCATCATTCCGGGTCAGCCGGAAAAGTCGATAGCCATCTGCGAAGGCTTTGCCACTGGCGCAAGCATCCATCTTGCCACTGACTGGACGGTCTATGTGGCCTTTTCCGCAAATAATCTTGCACCAGTTGCCAAGAGCGTAAAAGAACAGTTTCCAGCCAGCTCAATCATCATTTGCGGCGACAAAGACGAAACCGGACGCAAGAGAGGCGGAGAAGCGGCCCGGCTCGCAAACGCTCAACTTGTGCTTCCCCACTTTACCAGCGGCAATGGCACAGATTTCAATGACCTCCACCAGATTGAGGGCCTTGAAGCCGTCCGTTCTCAACTGGAAGCAGCCCTGACCAAACAGCACGGTCTTGTCGCCCTGGACATGAGCGAGTTTCTGTCCATGCAGATACCCGACCGGGGTTACCTTCTATCGCCCATCCTGCCGGTTCAGGGAATAGGCATCCTTTATGCCCCGCGAGGTGTGGGCAAGACCTTCGCCGCCCTGAGCGTGGCCGTGGCCGTCGCCTCCGGCGGCGCGGTGTTCAACTGGCGCGCGCCCATGCCCAAAAAGACGCTCTATGTGGACGGTGAAATGCCCGCCACGTCCATGCAGAGCCGTTTGTCATCCCTTGTGGGGGGTATGTCCATCCCGCCGCAGGCGCTGAAAAACCTTTCACTCATCACGCCGGACTTGCAGCCGTGCGCCATGCCGGATTTGTCCACGCCCAACGGGCAGGCCATGATTGAGCCTCTTCTGAAAGGCGTGGACATGGTTGTGCTGGACAATATCGCAACACTCTGCCGCACGGGCAAGGAAAACGAATCGCAGTCTTGGCAGGCCATGCAGGCGTGGCTTCTGGATCTTCGTCGCAGGGGCATCACCGTTCTCCTGATTCACCATGCCGGAAAGTCTGGCGACCAGCGCGGCACCAGCGCCAAAGAGGACATCATGGATACAGTCATCAGCCTCCGCAGGCCCAGGGAATACGCAATGGCCGAAGGCGCGAGGTTTGAGGTTCATCTGACCAAAGCCAGGGGCATTCTCGGCGATGACGCCAAGCCCTTTGAGGCCAACCTGATTACCGAGGGCAATGCCCTGCATTGGCAGGTTCGGGAAATTGAGGACGTGGAGATGGAGGAGCTGAAAAGGCTCTTGGATGAAGGCTACAGCATCCGTGACTGTGCCGAGGAAATGGGCAAATCGAAATCGGCTGTCCACAGAATGAAAAGAAAACTGGAAGGTCTTGATTGAGCCTATTTTCAGGTGTCCCGCTGTACCGGTGCTTAAGCGGCGGTACAGCGGGACACCTGTTTCCTACAGGATAAGGAAGTTTCATTATGTCCACACTCGTCCTGCACATGAGCAAGTTCAAAAAGGACGCCGTTCGCGGCATTCAGTCGCACAACCGGCGTGAACGCGAGAGCCATTCCAACCCCGACATCGACTACAGCCGAAGTGCGGGAAACTACGACCTTCATGAATCAACCTCCGACAGCTACGCGCAGGCCATCCAGAATCGCATTGACGACCTGCTCATGGTCAAGGCTGTCCGCAAGGACGCCGTGCATCTGTGCGGCCTGATTGTCAGTTCGGACAAATCGTTCTTCACCCGCATCGGCAAAGACGAAACCAGGCGCTTTTTTGAGGAAGCCACAACCTATCTCACTGATTTTGTCGGCAAGGAAAATGTCATCTCTGCGATGGTTCATATGGATGAAAAAACGCCGCACATGCACTTCCTTCATGTGCCGGTGACGCCGGACGGACGACTCAGCGCCAACAGCATCTATACCCGCGCCAGTCTGAAAAAACTGCAAACTGAACTCCCCCTCTATCTACAAGGCCGTGGCTTCGAGATTCAGCGCGGCGTCGAGCAGAAGCCCGGTTCCGCGAAAAAGCATCTGGATACGCGTGAGTTCAAGCAGCAACAGGAGGCCCTGAACAATCTGATTCTGGAATCCGAAGAGCTTGCTCAAAGTTCCCGGCAAATTCTTGATGCTCTGGAACAGCGTGAAGAAGAACTGAAAAAGAGCATTGAAATGTATGAGCAACAGGCTGAGGAGGCGGAAAAAATTCTTCGGGAAGATTCATCTCTCCCCAAGGCATCCCTTTTCAATTACCAGTCCGTGCTGAAAAAAGCATCCCTCATCATTGCCGAGTTGAAAAAGGCGCTTGCCGTCACGCACATTACTCAGAAGCAAAAAGAAAACCTGCAAATGGAAATGGAAGAGTTACGCGAAAAACAGACACAGCTTGAAGCGGAATACACGGCTCACAGGAAACAAAGCCATGAGGAAAAGGTGGAGCTGGAGGCGCAGTTGAAAAAAATGAAAAAGGTCATGGCAGGTTATCAGGAGTTTTTGCGTCAGCCGGAAATCCGCCCGCTGCATATCGACTTTGTGGAGCGCAAGCGAGCCGAACAGCTCCAGCGTCAGCAGGAAAAGGCACAGCAGGAGCGAGAGCGTCAGGAAGAGGAAGGCCGCCAGCAGGCCGAGCATGACCAACACATCCGGCAAGAGCCGGAAGCCGTGCCGGAACGCCGTCGCTCAAGGATGCGCTGACCATCCGCCGGGAATCTCGACTCAAAGGCGAGTCATAGCCCACTATGGTTTTCTGGCGAAAACCAGTGGGCAAGCGTGCCGCTTGACCGCCAAAGGCAAAAGACAAATCGGGGAGATGCCCCCGTCACCCACAGGAGAAAACATCATGAGCATCACTGCCAGCCATGTTCCGGGTAGGGACGAGCTTCATTTTCTGCTCAATCAACGCCCGTTCTTCCTCTGTTACCCTGAATTTGATTTGCACTGTCCGTTTCCTGCCGTCCATGCGTTCACGCTCCTTTCCGTTTTTTAGAGGGTTTGGGACACTTCCCAACAAGCAATTTTAGTCCGACACGCCGCAGCGCAGGAGGGCGAAAATACGGAAAGGGTACCCCTTTCCTATGCTTGCTAAGAAACTTTCTCCCTTTATCCCTACTACGGAAGAAACCTTGATTTTGCCAAACTTACGCAAAAGAAAAACGCTGCAATCTGCAAAGATTACAACGCTTCCTAAAATCCATATTCAATTTTGTGGGACGTTCTCATTCGCCCTCTTTTTCGACTTCCGCTATCTCTTTTGCGGTGGCTGTCACAATCCGAAGCCCCGTATCGCTTATCCCGTCGAGCAGCGCGTCAAGCTGCCGCCGCTGTGTGTTCTTTTCGGCGGGTTTGTCTGAAAGGAACTGGTCTACGGATATATTGTAACGGAGCATAAGCTCAAAGAAAATCTGCAAACTGGGGTGCTGCCCGTTGTTCTCTATATTCGCAAGGTAGCGGGGAGAGATAAACATTTCGTCGCATACTTTCTTGCGGCTCTCTTTCCTGTCCGTTCGCGCTTCCTTTATCGCTGCTCCAAAAGCCTTGAAGTCGTATTTTGGTACTGGTCTTTTTGCCATATTCATTCACCCAGTTACATTTTACTGTTCCCCTTTTCTGTTGGATATGTCTACACTGTTCTATCAGTTAGCCAAAATAATTCATATGTATATGTTGACAACTAGCCGCTTTTTTTGTATAGTATTATTAAAAGGGGGAAATGTTTATGTTACATAGCATGCGTATTCGATAAGCATTGAAATCAAAAAAGATTTTTCCCATTTTCAATATGGGCTTTTTTGAAAAATTAGAAATCATAATCAAAAACTCTGAAAAACAAACTTTTTAATTTTGAAAAGGAAGGATATTAAATGAAACACTTACCTAAAAGTACACCTACGGAAATATTGAATGACCCATACGGATTTACTTACAAAGAAATGTCGGAAGTAATTGGAGAGGATAAAGCAAGAGCCTTATATACGGAATTATATAAACAGCCATTTCACAAAAAAATCTATCAATATCAACAAAAAAAGTCTATAAAAGTAGCGATACTGAAAAGTATGTTTATGAATTGAAAGACAACAGGTATATCGAAACGGTTTTTATTAAACGGCGAGATGGTGGGACTGTTTGCGTAAGTACGCAAGTTGGTTGTTCTGTTGGCTGTATTTTTTGTGAGTCCGGACGCAATGGTTTTGTTCGTAATCTAACACCGTCTGAAATTGTGCAGCAGGTCATATTGATACGTCAAAAAGTAAATCGTATCGTTTTTATGGGAATGGGAGAACCTTTATTCAATTACGACAACTTGATTGCAGCAATCCATATTCTTCGAGATAGAAATGGACTTAACTTTCCAACCGACGGCATTACCGTATCAACAGTTGGTCCAGTTAATCAATTAAAAAAATTGCGCGAAGAACATCTAAAAATTCAGTTGACAATATCTTTACATGCAGCAACACAGGCTGCGAGAAACTGTATCATTCCTCATATGCACATGTACGCTATTGAAGATGTTGTTAAGCAAGCATTGTCCTATTCACAAAGGCATAATCGAAAAGTGGTATTTGCGTATTTGCTTTTACCAGGTATAAATGACCGTTCCTCAGATATAAGGCAACTTGCAAAATGGTTTAAGGGCAAAAATGTTATGATTAACGTGCTGCAATACAACCCGACGAGTAATTCAAAAATTAGAGCACCACAAAAACAAGAAATGGTTGCGTTCAAACATCAATTAGAGCAAACAGGACTTGAAGTTACCATGAGAGTTTCTCATGGTAGAGAGATTAAAGCAGCTTGTGGACAGTTAGCTAATACATATATTAAAGCCAAAAAACAACAAAAATAATTTAATTAAAAGAGCCAGACGCACAG